>WRCL01000215.1 GCA_009783975.1 Micrococcales bacterium | reverse complement strand
AGAGATCTGGACAGTGCCGGTCGAGCACTTTGACGTAGCCCCAGAACCAGTGTGGAAGCACTGAGCGTCGTGTCCTGGTGCCGCACGGGGTGTGCAAGGCTGATCTCGTGACTGGTCGAGAGGCGTCACCGGTCGCAGCCGACCAGCCGGTGGCCCAGGTGTGCATCGATATCCCCCCGCGGCACCTCGACCGGGTGTTCGAGTACCTGGTGCCGCAGGGCATGGCCGACGACGCCCAGCCTGGGGTGCGGGTCAAGGTCCGGTTCGCCGGGCGTGAGGTGTCCGGCTGGGTGCTGGGCCGCGCGCAGACCCAGGAGCATGACGGTCGCCTCGTCCCGCTACGGAAGGTCGTCTCCGCCGAACGGGTGCTCACTCCGCAAGTCGCGGCGCTGGCGAGGGCTGTCGCGGACCGTTACGCCGGGACCATGGCCGACGTGCTGCGCCTGGCTGTGCCACCGCGCCACGCTCGGGTGGAAGGCGAATCGGACGACATACCAGACCAGGCCGCACAGACCCCTGACTCAGCAGGGCGAGACGGTGGGGACGGTTCCTGCCGTCTTGGTGGCGCCGCCGTGGAACGGCGGGCCAGCAAGACTGAGGAACCGTCCCCACCGTCTCGCCCCCCACGCGCCCACGGCGACCCAACAGACCAGCCGAGGCTTCCACCAGCACCAGCCACCAACGCCTGGTCCGCCTACCGCGGGGGTGAGGCGTTCTGCCGGCACCTGCGTGAGGGCCGGTCACCGCGTGCGGTGTGGTCTGCCCTCCCAGGCTCACCACCGCCGAAGGGCGACCCAGTACCAGCGCACCCCGACTGGCCCGTCGCTGTGGCGCAGGCGGTCGCGTCGTGCGCCCTGGCAGGACGCGGTGCCCTCGTCGTGGTGCCCGACGCCCGCGACGTGACCCGTGTGTGCGACGCCCTGGCCGACGCTGGCCTGCCCGAACGCCAGCGCGGGCACGCCGGAGGGACGGTCCGCCTCGAAGCCGCGATGGGCCCAGCGCGGCGCTACCGGGCGTTCCTTGCCGCCGCCCGCGGGCGCGCCGACGTCGTCGTCGGAACCCGCGCAGCCGCGTTCGCCCCGGTACGTGACCTGGGGCTGGTCGTGTGCTGGGACGACGGGGACAACCTGCACGCCGAACCCCGCGCCCCCTACCCGCACGTGCGCGAGGTCTTGGCTCTGCGCACCGAGCTCGAAGGGTGCGCGTTGCTGCTCGGGGCGTTCGGCCGTTCGGTGCCCGCGCAGAACCTCGTCGAGCGCGGCTGGGCGCACCCGCTGGTCGCCGACCGTCCCGTCGTGCGCGAGCGCACCCCCCGGGTGCGCGCCCTGACCAGCGTCGAGCTCGCCCGTGAAGGCCCCGCCGCTGCCGCACGCCTCCCCAGCCCCGCGTGGAACGCTGTGCGCGACGGTGTGGCCCACGGTCCTGTGCTGGTCCAGGTGCCGCGCGCCGGGTACCTGCCCCTGGTCGCCTGTGCCCGGTGCCGCGCCGCCGCGGTGTGCCCGTCGTGCCATGGCCCGTTGCACCTGGGCGGCCAGCGTCACATCCCCGCGTGCACGTGGTGCGGACGCCTCGCCGGGGACTGGCGGTGCGCGTCGTGCGGGTTCGACGGGCTGCGGGCGGTCCAGGTCGGCTCCCAGCGCACCGCCGAAGAGCTTGGCCGGGCGTTCCCGGGTGTGACCGTGCGTGTGTCCGGCGCTGCGGTCCGTGCCGAACGTGCTGGCCGCGCCGACGAGGTCAAGGTGCTCGACCACGTCCCGGCCCGCCCGGCGGTGGTCGTCGCGACCCCCGGTGCCGAACCGGTCGCCACCGGCGGGTACACCGCCGCGATCATCCTTGACGCCCAGATCGGTGCGAGCCAGCGCGACGAGACCGAGACCTTGCGCCGCTGGTTGGCCGCCGCGGCCCTGGTGCGCCACGACGGTGAGGTCCTCGTCGTCGGTGACGGCCCACCGCGCCCCACCCAGGCCCTGGTCCGTTGGGACCCGGCCTGGCTGGCGAGCCTCGACCTCGCCGAACGCGTCGAGCTCGGCCTGCCCCCCGCTGTGCGCGTCGCCACCCTCACCGGGACCCGCGACGCCGTCGAGGCCACCGCCGCCCGTGTCGACGTCCCCGACCTCACCCGCCTCGGCCCAGTGCCCGCCGGCGACGACACCGTCCGTCTGCTTCTGCGCGCCCCCCTGCGCCACGGCCGCACCCTGACCGCCTCCCTGGCCGCGTCCTTGGCGGTGCGCACAGCCCGTCGCGAACCAGGCACCCTGCGCGTCCGCGTCGACCCCGCAGACCTGCGTTGACCAGCGTCCCACCTCGTGAAAGCTGATGCTTCCGTCGAGAAGTGATGCTCCTGCATCACTTCTCGACGGAAGCATCAGCTTTCGGCCGGACTGCACCCCCAGATCCGTTCTACGTTGTCACACATGGTAGTGCCGACGAACGTGCGTCTTCCCGGGGCAGTGGACCGCCGAGCGCCGGGTCGTCGTGACCGAAGACGTCTCGACCTTCCCAGCAGGCGTCGCGCTCGTCCCGGCCCCTGGCCCGCGCACCAAACGCGAGATGCGACGTGAGACACCAGATGCGACGACAGAATGTCGCATCTGGTGTCTCAGGTCGCATCTCGCGCTCTGCACCCGCGGGTGTCGCGAGCTTGCCAGGGCGGCAGGTTGCTCATTTCCGAATCCGTTTGTGTGCCCACCACCGCCGGGGGGTGGGGGGCTGGCCTGGACAGTGCCGGTGAGGAAACGGGTCAGGTCGGTTCGGCCGTTGACGATGGCCTGGGAACCTCAGGGGCCACGACCTGCGCGCGGTCGGGTGGGTCGACGGACCAGGTGGTTGCCGGGTACCTGGCCCACGAGGTCCACAAGACGGTCATGGCCAGGCGGTACACCGCGACGAGCGAAGGCGGGACTGCTGGGTCGTTCGCGAGCTCGTCAAGGGTGCACCAGCGCAGGTCGGGCGACTCGCCGTCGGCCGGGGGACGGGTCGGCAGGTCGTGGGCGACCAGGACGTACTCGATGTCGGTGTGGAAGTGGTCGGCGGTGATCCAGTGGACCTCCATCGCTGCGGGGACCGGCAGCGTCCGGCTCGTCGTGGTCTGCATCACGGCCGGGTCGTAGGGCTGGAGGACCTCGAGGTCTGCCAGGTCGTACCCAGACTCTTCGGCCAGCTCGTGGCCCAGGGCGGTCCACGGGTTCTCGGTGTGCTCGACGTGCCCGCCAACCTGCAGCACCCACGGCAACGTCTTGTGCTGGTGCACCAGGGCGACCAGGCCAGCGTCCGTCTCGCGCACGACCAGGGCGCTGGCTGTGACGTCGCCGGCACCGGGGGCCGTGTGCAGGTGTGCCATGAGCCCATGCTGCCACGGCGGGCCCATCGGGAAGGTTGGCCCGCGTGCACCACCTCGACATTCAGTAGCCTTTGAAGTAGGATTTGCGCATGACGACGACGACTGAGTACGAGAAGAAGTCGATCACGATGCCTCGTGAGACAGTACGGGGCGTTCAGGAACGTGTGGGGAGCCGGCAGTTCTCGGCCTACGTGGCCGAGGCCACCGCCGAGCGCCTGCGCCGTGACGCCCTGGCTGAGTCGATCGCGCGACGTGAGGCCGTGCAGGGCCCGACAACCGAGGATGACACCGCCGAGATCTTGCAGTGGCTCGCCGAGTGAGCGCTGCGGTGGTCGGGCCGCACTCGATCCTGCTCGACTGTACTGCTCTGACCCTTCAGGCCGACGAGCACAACCAGGAGATGCTCAGGTGGTCAAAGGTCGCTCATGCGACCGGGTCAAGCCTGTATGTCTCGGCGGTGACCCTCGCCGAAGCCACGAACGGTTCACCCCGCGACGCGAACGTCCGGCGTGAGCTCAAGGCCATGACCGTCGAGCCGGTCTCCGAGCTGGTCGGGCTCCTCGCAGGGCAGCGCAGGGCAGTGGCTGCGTCGGCGCGGCGCAAGGCACGGGGCCTGACAGTGGACGCCGTGGTCGCCGCCACCGCTATGACCTTGCCGAAACCGGTCGTCGTCCTCACCGGCGACCCCGGAGACCTGGAGCTGCTCCTCGACGGCACCGGCATCAAGGTCCGTCAGGTCGGTTGAAGGCCAGCCGACAGGCGAGGCAGCGTCCGCATCCCTGGGGTGAGCTATGGCGAGAGTCTGGTCAGGCTCCTCTCAATGATATATAGTCGGCTATATATCGAGAGGAGCCTGCCGTGGCCGTGACGAGCATCGACCTGGATCCGCAGCTGATCGCGCGCGCCAAGGCGCTCACAGGTGAGCGGTCCAACCGTGCAGTTGTCGACATCGCGTTGCGCCGACTCATCGCTTCGAAGCAGAAGGGGGCGATGATCGACGGCATCGCCGCGCTGAGCGACCTGCCGCAGGGCCTTGGGGCCCCGGTCGTCTCTCCAGCACCGCCAGCGTCATGACCGACTACCTGGTCGACAACTCGGTGTGGGCCCTCCTTGCGTTGGGTGATCCAGTGGTCACCGCGCGCCTTCGGCGTGTCGAGCGGGCACCAGCCGACATCTTCGTCACCTGCCCGCCCCAGGTGCTCGAGTT
>WRCL01000214.1 GCA_009783975.1 Micrococcales bacterium | reverse complement strand
CCGCAGCCGAGCAGGTCACCGGACGTACCTACGGCGCACCTGGTGGTGCCAGCACCGATGTGCGGTTCCGGGTCATCGCTGACCATGTGCGTTCGTCGCTCATGCTCATCGCCGACGGGGTCCGGCCAGGCAACGAGGGCCGCGGCTACGTCTTGCGCCGCCTGCTGCGCCGCACCGTGTACTCGATGCGCCTGCTCGGGGTCGACGAACCTGTGCTGGTGCACCTGCTGCCGACCAGCCGTGACGCGATGAGCCCGTCGTACCCGGTCGTCGCCACGGACTTCGACCGGATCTCGCAGGTCGCCTACGGGGAGGAAGACGCGTTCTTGCGCACCCTCACCGCGGGGACCGCGATCTTCGACGTCGCTGTGACCAAGGCCCGGGCAGGTGGCCCCAGCCCAGTCGTCGCCGGTGACAAGGCGTTCGCCCTGCACGACACCTACGGGTTCCCCATCGACCTCACCTTGGAGATGGCTGCCGACCAAGGCCTGGCGGTCGACGAGACCGAGTTCCGCCGGCTCATGGCCGAGCAGAAAGCCCGTGCCCGTGCCGACGCCCTGGCCAAGAAAGCCGGCCACGCCGACATCGGGGCCTACGAGGCGGTCCGTGCGACCCTCGCCGCGCCGGTGCAGTTCGTCGGCTACCACCTGGCCAGCACCGAGGCGAGCATCGTCGCGCTGCTCGCTGACGGGGTGCCTGTGCCCACAGCCAGCGCCCCAGCCGATGTCGAGGTGGTCCTCGACCTCACCCCGTTCTACGCCGAGGCTGGTGGCCAGCGCCCTGACCACGGGCTGGTGTGCGCCGCCGGGGGCGGCCGGGTCGAGGTCGACGACGTCCAGGCCCCGGTCCCAGGGATGAACGTCCACCACGGGCGCCTGGTCGACGGCACGCTCAGTGTTGGCGAACCGGTGCTGGCGACGATCGACGCGACGCGGCGCACCCAGATCGCCCAGGCGCACACCGCGACCCACCTGCTGCACAAGGCGCTGCAAGAGTCGCTGGGCGCCGAGACGACCCAGGCAGGCTCGGAGAACGCCCCGAGCAGGCTGCGGTTCGACTTCCGCCGGGGCACGTCGGTGCCGGCCCAGGCCATGTCTGAGATCGAAGAGCGCGTCAACCTGCGCCTGCAAGAAGATCTCGTCGTCACCCATGCGGTGATGTCGATGGACCAGGCCCGTGAACGTGGTGCCATGGCCCTGTTCGGTGAGAAGTACGGCAACGAGGTCCGCGTCGTCGATATCGGTGACGGCTGGTCCTTGGAGCTGTGCGGCGGTACCCACGTGCGCCGCTCAGGTGAGATCGGCCTGGTCACGGTGATGGGGGAGGCGTCGATCGGGTCAGGGGTGCGCCGGATCGAGGCGCTCGTCGGTGCCGGGGCGTACGCCGCGCACGCACGTGAACGGGCGTTGGTCGCCCAGCTGACGACTGTGCTCGGTGCCGGACGTGACGAGCTGGCTGACCGTGTCGTCGGGCTCATGGCCAAGCTCAAGGACGCCGAACGCCAGGTCGCTGCCCTGCGTGCCGAGCAGCTGCGCTCAGCGGCGCCGGCCCTGGCCGCGGCAGCAACGAACGCTGGTGGCACACAGGTCGTGGCCCACGACGCTGGTGAGGTGGTGTCCAACGATGACTTACGTGCTCTGGCGACCGACGTACGAGACCGAATGGGTGAATCCTCACCTGCGGTCGTCGCGGTCGCAGGGGTGGTGAAAAACCGTGTGGCCCTGGTCGTCGCGACGAACCAGGCCGCCCGCAGCGCCGGGACACGGGCCGGAGCGCTGGTCGCCACGGCCTGCCAGGTGCTCGGCGGACGTGGTGGAGGCCGTGACGACATCGCCGCGGGCGGTGGCGCCGACACCGAGCAGCTGCCCGCCGCACTGGCTGCCATCGTCCAGGAGGTGGCACGCTGACCAGCATCGACGCTGAGACACCGGGACGCGCACCCCGTTTGGCCGTTGATGTCGGGTCTGTGCGGGTTGGGCTGGCGGCGAGCGACCCTGACGGGATCCTCGCCACCCCGGTGGCGACCCTTGCCCGTGCCTCGTCGGTGGAGCAGATCGCGACCGAAGTCCGTGACCGGGGGGCCAGTTGTGTGTACATCGGGCTGCCCAAGCATCTTTCTGGCGCCGAAGGGGCCTCAGCGAGGGCTGCACGCGCGTACGCTGAGTCTTTAGCGCGGGTGATCGCTCCGGTTCCGGTGCGGTTGCTCGACGAGCGGCTGTCGACAACAGTGGCTCACCAAGCGCTGCGGGCGTCCGGCCGGTCGTCCCGCGACCACCGCACGGTCGTCGACCAGGCAGCAGCGGTGGTCATCCTGCACGACGCGTTGGAGGCTGAGCGGACGACAGGTAGACGACCGGGAGCCGTCGTGGCCCCGGCCGTCAGGCTGGGCGGGCCTGAGGACAACGACGAGGACGTGGGAGAGGTCGAGTGAACGAACGACGTGCGCAACGGTGGGCTGGTAGCGGCCTGCTGGACGCTGGTCGTTCTGCGGCTGACGAACCAGCGCGCCGCTCACGCCGGGACCTGCGCGAGCCCAGGGAGCCAGAACCGTACCGTCCACCAGCGCCGGCCCGCGGCCAGACCGACCCGGGATCGCGGCGTCCCCGGGTGACCGGAACGGTCCGCGACGTCGACATCAGCACACCGCCGCGCGGCTACCGGCCTGTCCCGGTACCGCCCGACCCGCGGCCACCGCAGCGCAACGTCCCACCGCCGCGTCCCGAACGTGGTGCACAGCCGCGTCCCGAACGCGGTGCACCGTCGCGTCCTGAACGTGGTGCACCGTCGCGTCCTGAACGTGGTGCACCACGTCCCGAACATGGTGCGCCGTCGCGTCCCGAACGGCCGGTACGCCGCCCTGACCCCGTGCCAGACCAGCCGACGGGCCTGCTGCGCCCCTACGACGACCGTCGTGGCCGTCCGGCACCTGAACCGTCTCGTCGTTCCCAGACGACCCGGCCGCTGGACGAGCCCCGCCGGACCGAACGTGCGACGCCGCCGCGCAGCCCAGCCCAGCCACCCCAACGCTCGCAGACGACGCGCGACCTTGCTGAACCACCCCGTGCCCGTGTCGTGCCTGAGGACGGCCGTGTACGTGCCGCACCAGCACGTCCCAGGCCAACCCCGCGCCCGCAGCCGGTCGCGCGCAAGAAGGCCGGCGCGACGTCGTGGGCTGACCTCACCGTCCCCGACACTCCTCGAGCCGCCCGGCCCGAACCAGAACCAGAACGTGCCTGGACCTCAGGTGTCCAGCTCATCGAACCGCTCGACCACGCGCGCCCAGCCCGCACCCCGGGACGCACCGGTGAGCGTCAGCCGGCACGCACCTTTGACCGACCGCCGTCGGCACGTCCGGCACGCAGGCCTGCGCCGCCGCCTGAGCCGCACGACGACGACCGTGAGTGGCGTTCTGGCGAACCACACGCGTTCGTCACCCCTGAGGTCGAGGTCCCGGCCGACGCTGCTGAGGGCTGGGCGATGTTCAGCGACAAGCCCAGCCCGCATGTGGTCAAGGCCAAGCGCCGGCCCAAACGGCACAGGGCACGCACGTTCTTCGTCATGGTCGTCGTGATGTCGATGGTCGTCGGGGTCGGCTACGTCGTGGTCACGTCGTTCGGCCTGTTCGAGCGGTCGGCAAAAGCCGCCGACTACGCCGGCGACGGAGAAGGGTCGGTCGACGTCACCGTCCGTTACGGGGACACTGGCATCGCGATCGCCAAGACGCTGTTCGAGGCCGATGTCATCGCTTCGCAGAAGGCGTTCGTCAAGCTCTGCCTCGCCGACTCGGCATGCGGGTCCATCCAGCCAGGCACGTACGGGCTGAAGCGGCGGATGAGCGCCTCGGCGGCGCTGGCGGCGCTGCTGAACCAGAACAACCGCAAGTCGGGCCGGGTGACCGTCGCCGAAGGCAAGACCGTCACCGAGATCGTCGAGAAGATCGCCGCGAGCACAGGTATCTCGGTGTCGGCGATCAAAGCCGCCCTTGACGACCCGGCCTCGTTCGGCCTGCCCGAGCAGGCGAACGGCAACGCCGAAGGCTGGTTGTCCCCAGGCAGCTATGACATCGACCCAGGAGCGAGTGCAGCCCAGGTGCTGCGCCAGATGGTCGAGCGGACCATCCAGACGCTCGAGGCCAGGCAGGTGCCCCCCGAACGTTGGCAGACGGTGCTCATCAAAGCGTCGATGATCGAGAAAGAGGCGCGCCGGGCCGAAGACCGCCCGCCGATGGCCCGGGCGATCGAGAACCGGGTGGCCAAGCAGATGCTGCTCCAGGTCGACGCGACTGTCATCTACGGCGCTGGGCGGCCCATCCCGTCCGACGAGTGGGTCGCCGCACGCAAAGACCTGGACAACAAGTACAACACCTACGTGTACCCCGGCCTGCCGCCTGGCCCGATCTCCTCCCCGGGGGTCGCCTCGATCGACGCTGTGCTCAACCCCGCCCCCGGTGACTGGATCTACTGGATGACGGTCAACCTCGAGACTGGTGAGACGAAGTTCGCCGTCGACTGGCCCGGGCACCAGGCAAACATGCGTGAGTACTCCCAGTGGCTGGAAAACAACAAGTCGTGACCCGCGCCGCCGTCCTTGGCT
>WRCL01000213.1 GCA_009783975.1 Micrococcales bacterium | reverse complement strand
GCGCCCGAGTGCGGCTGGACGTTGGCGAACTGGGCTCCGAACAGCGCTTTGGCCCGGTCGATCGCGAGCTGTTCAGCAACGTCGACGACCTCGCAGCCACCGTAGTACCGCCGGCCGGGGTACCCCTCTGCGTACTTGTTCGTCAGCACCGACCCTTGGGCTTGCAGGACTGCCCGGGGCACGAAGTTCTCGCTGGCGATCATCTCCAGCGTGCCGCGCTGACGGGCGAGCTCGCCGTCGAGGACGGCGGCGACCTGCGGGTCGAGCAGCTCGATGCTCGCGTTCATCACGTCGAGCTGGTCATGGGGGTTTTCGGTCATGGCCACTCCTGTCGTGGGCTGGGCGCAACCCTGTGGTGACCTGTGGGGCCCAGGCGTGCGGCCCGTGGTCTGGCTGTGCCGCTCCCCGGTGGTGCTCCACCTTCCCGGGTAGCCACCCGGTGCGCCAGTCGCGGCAGGCACAGCCTAGCAACGTTCTGCCAGGCTCGGTCCCCAGCATCCGGCGCAGGTAGGCGTAGGTGAGGTCACCAACACGCTGGTCGTGCTGGTGCTCGTACCCCTGGGCGGTGTAGAACGCGAGGTTGTGCAGCGAGTCGCGGCCGGTGAAGACCCACACTTCCTGCGTCCCCTCCGGCAGGCGCGGGACGACCTCGACCAGCAGCCGCGAGCCGATCCCCTTGCCGTGCAGGTCCGGTGCGACAGCGAAACGCCCGAGCGTCGCCTTGCCCGGTTCGAGCAGCACCCGGATCGACCCGACCAGCCGCGGACCTGACCACGCGCCCAAGGTGATGACGTCGTCACGTGCCAGGTCGTCGACAAGCTCGTCAAGGGTCTGGGTCAGCGGCGCGATGTGCGGGTCGTCGTACTGCTGGGCCTCGCTGACGAACGCCGCCCGGCGCAAGGTGAACAGCTCACCTGCGTCATCACTGCCAACGGTGCGCACTACGAGCTCGGACGTCATACCCCCATCGTCGCAGCTGTGCGCCCCGACGCTCGTTGTGCACATATCCAAAGAATCCCCCTCGTTGTGGTGCTCGACCCGCGGACAGTGGGGACGGTTCCTATGTCTTGCCTGGTCAGGCGTCCTTGAGGCCCTGGACCCGGGCGGGCAGGTCATCAGTGGCGTCGTCGTCGACCTCGACGAGCTTGTCGCGCGACGTGGCACCACAGACGAGGCGGACGTGGCGACGGCGCACACCCAGCGCGTCGGCCAGAGCGCACAGGGCGGCTTCAGTGGCGGCGCCGTCGACCGGCCGGGCGGTGGTGGTGATGACCAGACGGTCGCCCACGACGCCGCCCGCCCGGGTGCGTGAGGCACCCGGGCGGACGCGGACAGCAACCCTCACGGGGCTCAGCCTCCGGTTTTCGCCGGCGACGCCTCCTGGCACGCTGGCGGCGTTGTCGCTGCTCGACGGGCCTCGGCCCGCCTGCGCTGCTCGGCGGTGCCACCGCACCCGCTACGGCGAAAACCGGTGGATCCAGGGCTCAGATCAGGCCAAGGGCCTTGACTGCGTCACGCTCTTCGGCGAGCTCGCCGACCGACGCGTCGATCTTGCCGCGGGAGAACTCGTCGATCTCCAGGCCGGGCACGATCTGCCAGGCCCCACCGTCGGAGGTGACCGGGAACGAGGAGATCACGCCTTCGGGGACGCCGTACTCACCGTGGGAGACGACCGCGGCGCTCGTCCAGTCGCCGGCGGGGGTGCCCAGCGCCCAGGAGAAGATGTGGTCGACGGCCGAGCTGGCAGCCGACGCCGCCGACGAGGCCCCACGCACGTCGATGATCTGCGCGCCACGTTTGGCGACCACGGGGATGAACGTGCCGCGGGCCCACTCGTCGTCGCCGATGACCTCCATCGCCGGGCGCCCACCGATGGTCGCGTGGGTGAGGTCGGGGTACTGGGTGGATGAGTGGTTGACCCAGATCGTCAGCTTCTTGATGCCGGTCAGGGCAGCACCGGTCTTCTCGCGCACCTGCGCCAGGGCCCGGTTGTGGTCCAGGCGCGTCATCGCCGTGAACCGGTCGGCCGGGACGTCCGGCGCGTGGGCCGAGGCGATGAGCGCGTTGGTGTTCGCCGGGTTCCCGACGACCAGGACGCGCACGTCGTCAGCCGCACCAGCGTTGATCGCCGCACCCTGGGGCCCGAAGATCCCGCCGTTGGCCTCGAGCAGGTCACCGCGTTCCATACCCGCGGTCCGCGGCCGGGCGCCGACGAGCAGCGCCACGTTGACCCCGTCGAACCCGGCGTTCGCGTCGTCGGTGATGTCCACACCGTCGAGCAGGGGGAACGCCGAGTCAGCCAGCTCCATCGCCACCCCCTCAGCAGCCCGCAGCGCCGGGGGGATCTCCAGCAGCCTCAGGCGCACCGGCTGGTCCGGGCCGAGCAGCTGGCCCGACGCGATCCGGAACAGCAGCGCGTACCCGATCTGGCCAGCAGCACCAGTAACAGTCACGACGGCGGGGGTCTTTGGCACGGGGACACTCCTTGGGTCGGAAGATCAGTCGAGGGGCGTGTCCGCAACGCCGTGGGACAGCCCGTCTACGAACCTACCCCCCTGAGCAGACCAGAGCCACGCCCACACCGAAGAAGAACCGCCATCCTGCGCCGACAGGACCGGCTCACGCTGTCGCAGATCGACCCTCCCGCGCCAGGGCGGCAGGAGGTGCTCGTCAAGGTGCTGTCGGGCTGGACTCCGAGGACTGGCAGATGCTCAAGGCCACCAGCGCCGTCAAGCTCGGGCCCGCACAGCCACCCCCGACCTGGGGTGGCAGTATGGCGTCATGGCGCGCAAGTCGTACGACGAGAAGCTCCAAGGTCCGCCAACGCTTCCCAAGGTCACGACGGTCGACCCCGCCCAGGCCGTCCGCCACGGCGGCCCCCGCATGCTCGTCGCCGCTCCCCTGCAGTACGACGCGGTCATGTCCCAGGTTCCCGAAGGCCAGGTCACCACCGTCGACCGCATCCGCGCCCACCTCGCCGCCGCAGCCGACGCCGACTTCACCTGCCCGCTGACCGCTGGCATCTTCGTCAACATCGTCGCCCACGCTGCCGAAGAACGCACCGACCGTCCGGTCCCGTGGTGGCGCACCCTGAAGACCAACGGCGAGCTCAACCCCAAATACCCCGGTGGCGTCGAGGCCCACAAAGCCCACCTCGAAGCCGAGGGCCACACCATCTGCCAGCGCGGCAACCGCTACGTCCTGGACAACCTCGACACCGCGTTGTGCACCCTGGGTGCGTTGCCGCCCGCCCCTCCCCGAGGCGCAGTCGTCTGACGCACCACCGACCGCAGGTTGTGCATCGTGGTCAACGGTTTGCGTCGAACGACACGTGTCTTCACGTGTCGTTCGACGCAAACCGTTGACCACGATGCGAAGCCCGGCCAATCCGGCCCTGCCGACCCGACCGGTCCCGACTGCTCGTGGCGCCGGACCTGGCTGAGCACGGTAGCGACCGTGAGCTGACGCGCGCCCGCACCCTGATCGCCGAGGTGCTGGCATGACGTCGTTCCCGAGTGACCCAGGCTCGACTCGACGGCACCTTGACCGCAGCGAACCGAACCACTACTCGGCTGCCTCGGCCCCGGCAGGCTTGGCCCGTGAACCGCGACGCTGCATCTCAACCTGTTTCCCGGTTGCCACGACCACGTCGAGGTAGTCCAGCTCGGCCGGGGACGGTCCCGCCGCGAGACGTCTCAGGTACTCGTCGTAGGCTGCCGTGGCGTGCTCGACAGCGTCGTCGTGGCTGACGGTTCCGGGGCCTGGGAGGACTCCCTGGCCGTAACGGGTGGCAAAGTCGTCCAGCTCGGCGACCCACCGAGATGATCACGTCCAGGTTGTAGTGCGTGACCTGGTACGTCTTACCGTCCGAGGCAGTTGTTGCGAAATCTGCAACAACTGGACCGCGCTCCAGCTCACCCTCGCTGAACACGTTCGAGATGTGCCGCGAGACCGTGGACTTGTCCCGCTGGAACAGCTCGGCCATCTGGTCCAGCGACAGCCACACCGTCTCGTCCACCATGCGCACGTCGACACGCGTGCCGCCGTCGTCCGTCTGGTACCAGACGATCTGCGAGGCTGGGGCCGAAGTCATGTCAGCGATCCTAGAGACCACCACGCACATCCAGGGAGCGACACCGACCCTGCAGGGCCGACAGGCTGGCCCCACGTCGGCGACGCTCACCCCTAGCCTGCGCCAAATCTGTACAGAAAATCTGCACAGATAAGGTATGATCATGAGGTGCCTATCCTCGACCCAGCTGCTCCGGTCCGGCATGTCTCGGTGACCGAGGCCCACAAGCTTGGCATCGCCGGTCTCGTCCACGACGCCGAGACCGGTGGTGACGTCGTCGTCACCCGGCACGGGCGACCTGTGGCCGCTCTTGTCTCCACCCAGCACCTCGACGCCCTTCGGACCCTCACCGACGACCTGCGCGACGCGGCGCTCGTCGTGATCCGAGCAGCCACCGACACGGGTCTGCGTGGTTTGTTGGACGACACCATCACAGCGTTCGGGTTCGACCGCGCCGAGCTCGAGGCTGAGCTGGACGCAGACCTCGCCGCTGGCCGCGAATGAGCGATACGCCGACCAGGAGGCAGGCGTGGGTGCG
>WRCL01000212.1 GCA_009783975.1 Micrococcales bacterium | reverse complement strand
CCTCGTCGCTGGGACCCAGCGTCCCGATGCGCTCGTGGATCGTGGCGAGCCTGCCGGTCAAGGTCTCATAGGTGCCCGCGTCAGGTGGGACGGGCAGTGTCTGCATCGCCTGCTCGACTGCTGCGACGTCTTGTTCGAGCAGTGCCAGGCGCCAGCGCCTGGCCTTCACCGGTCTGTGCCCCGGGTGTCAAGACCCGCCAGCGCAGGACGGGCGGTGTGCTCGGGTGCCGTGAGGTCGAGGTCAGTAGTCATCGGTCCTCGCGGTGCGTTCGGCCCGCCAGGGTCCGGTGACGGCCGGTCCGGGTGTGGACGCGATCCCCGCAGCGTCGAGCCGGGCGCGGGCCAGGGCACGGACCGAGGCCTGCCAGCGCTCGGCACCGTCGTCGGCCGCGACGCCCGCGAACCCGGCCTGTGCGGCGAACCCGGGCAGGTGCACCCGGACGTGCACCGGTGGCGGGTCGCTGGTCGTGCCGACAGCCTCGCCGATCCAGCAGCGGCCGAACGAGTCGCGGTCTGGGTGCAGCTCGACGCGCCGGCCGGGGGTGTCGGCGACCAGACGCGCGTCGTCGGTGACGGTCGTCGGGCCGGCCGCGGCCCGCACCTGGAAGAACCAGTGGCCAAGGTCTTGCAGCAGGCGCCACGACACCGCACGGTCTGAGGCGTCCACCCACCCGGCCGGCAGGTCTGACCAGCGGGTCCCGCACACCCCGGTGCTCACGGTGACGCCGACCGGTGCCGGCCCGATGACGTCACCGGGCCCCGCGGCCAAGGCGTAGCCGCTGGCCACAGGCCAGGGCACATCGGTGGCGCTCGGCAGCGGTGGTTCGTCCCCGGCGAACAGCAGGTCCAGGCGCGCTGCGAGCGGTTCCATCTCGGCACGCAGCACCTGGGGGTCCAACGCCGGGATCCCATCAGTGGTCGAGGCTGGCCACCACGCCGACAACCATGTGCCGAACGCGAACCGCGCCGCGCACTGGGGCAACCAGTCCTGCCCGGGGTCCCACGTCACAGTCTGGCCGTCGGGTGTGTCCAGCACCTCGGCGACGCCTGGACCGTACAGGGCCCACACCCAGTCCTGCGCAGCAGCGACGTCGTCGAGCATGGCTGTGGGGGCCTGGGCCAAGGTCGTGTCGGGGTCGAGGTCGTCGTCTGCCCATGCCCACACCAGAACACCACCTGCGACGGCGAGCGTCACCGGCGGTGTGCCACCGTTGGCCAGCGCCCCCATGGCATGTTCGGGTCCGACGACGACCGCGCCGTCCGCCCTGGTCACGACGAGCATGCTCATGACCCCCCGCCCGTCGGGTGGTGGAGACAGTGGGGACGGTTCCTTTGTCCTGCGAGACCCCCGCCGTTGGCGGGGGTCCGCGGGACAATAGGAACCGTCCCCACTGTCTCCACCACCACCCGACCAACAGCTCGGTTCATCGCAGGTCTCCTTGGAGCCGGGTCAGGGCTGCGCGCACACGCGAACGCCCGTCGAGCAGCACCGAGCGGAACACTCCGACGAGCACGTTCTGCACCTCGGCGGCGCCGACGGGCAGCGTCCCGCGGGTCTCGGCTCCGTGGACGCGTACCCACAGCCGGCGCAGGTACGGCGCGACGGGGTCGCTGGCCTCGTCGGCGAGCGCGATGAGCCCGTCGTCGGCGGCGGTGGGTGCCGGTTGGCGCTGGGCCCACGCCAGCCACGACTCACGCCGGCGCATGGCGAGGACAACCTGGTGGGCCTGGGTCACGGTGGCCTCGGCGCACACCAGCCCGGTGACCAGGACGGTCCCCAGCACGAGCATGGCACGGCCCGCCTCGGACGCGACCTCCCAGGGTGCGCACGCGCGGTCGACCTCGTCGGTGAGCAGCTCGACGATCCCTGGCAGCGCGGTGCGGTCGGCGCTGTGCGTGACGATGGCGGCGACGCGTTCGCCGATGCTGCGGTCCCACGGGCAGCGCGCCTCGTCCGCTCCGGCCCGGTCCAGCGCTGGGCGTGGGGGTGCCTCGGCGTCGGTCAACCCCAGCCGGCGGGCCCTGGCGGGGGCCGGCAGCGTCGTGGGCCAGGTGTCCTCGCGCAGCCCCCAGCCGGTCACCCACCCGACCTCGCAGGCCACCACCGCTGTCCACGCCTGTTCGGCGGTGCGCAGCCGGGCCCCGACAAGCTGGCCGTCGGCGACGAACGTGTCGAGGAACGACGTGCACTGGTCGAGCCCGGTGCCGGCACGCGGGTCGCCGAGCGCGTGCGTGGGTGCCTGGGGCTGCGGGGCCGGCGTCGGGTGGTTGGCGAGCGGGTCGTCCTCAGGTCCGGGCGCAACCCGCGTCGTCTGCACGGCGCGGCGGTTGTCGGCGTTCCCCGAGGCCCAGCCCACAGCCAGGCGCTCGGACAAGGTGGCCCGTAGGTCGGGGTCGGCCAGGACCTCGCGCAGGGCCGCGGGGGTCCACTGCCCGCGGGCCTCGGCGACCTCGGCGAGGGTCTCGTGGGCCAGGGCCGCGGCGGTGCCCGGGTCGGGAGCGCCGTGGCACACCGCCAGCTCGAACGCCCGCGGGTAGCACGAGTCGCGTGAGACCTGCCCCTTGGGCCACGCTGCGAGCTGGTCGACGAGCACGACGAACCACGCCGCAGCCGCACGCAGCTGGTCACCGTGGTCGGCCACCAGAGCGTCGACCATGGCCACGTGCGCGTCGTCGAGCACGGTCGCGGCGAGCCACGGGTGGGCGGACGGGCGCAGCACCAACGGCACGACGAGAAGCTTGACGGTGCGGCTCAACGGGCCGCCATCGGGGGCCGACAACGGTTCAAGCCCTGGTCCGAGCCGGCGCCAGGCGGCGTCGATCGCCTGGGCCCGCGGTGTCCGGCTCACCGGGCGAGGGTATCACCGGGGGCCGGGGGTACGGCAGGCACATCTGGCCTACCTCCAGCCCTGGTCAGGGCCAGCGTCGTGCACACCCCACGGTGGCGCGACGTTGCTGCCCGACGAACCTGGCGGTGGTCCCCAGGCCGGGTCGATGATGCCGCTGCCAGCCAGGGGCACGGCGCCCCCGTCGCCGCGCAGCACCTGTTCGACGACCCCCAACGGCTGCAGCGCGACGATGGTCGTGCCCTCCCCGGTGTCCGCCGGGTCGTACAGCACGGTCGCTGGGGTGCCCGGGCCTGGGATGGCTGCCGGGGCGAAGGTCGCGCGTTTGGTCACCCGCCGGCTCGTCCCGGTGTGGTCGACGAACCGGACGGTGACCTCCATCACAGGGCACCCGTTGACCTCGACCCCGGTCGGGCGTGCTTCGGCGACGGTTCCCGGCACCCGCATCGCGGTGTCCAGCAGGCTGTGCGTGCGCCGCGTCTTGGCCCCGCGCTGGACGAACGACCAGATCCCCCTGCCAAGGACGGTCACAGTGATGACGGCGAACAGAGCCGGGAGCCACACGTCGGCGTGGTCCAGGAACCAGTTCTGCGACGGTCCGCCCGACCTGTAGATGATGGTGGCGTTCGAGCCGTCCCACTGCACCCCCTGCACCCAGACCCCCCAGGTCATCGCTGCGAAGCAGAGCGTCAGCCCTGAGACCGGCAGGACCGCGCCACCAGTGAACCGCCGGCTTGCCGCCGCGTACGCTGGCACTGCCGCGAGGCCAGGGATCCCGACGAGAAACCCCCACCAGTACGGCGGGTCCGCGGACAGCTCGTTGATCCCGTTCGCGACCATCCACCGGAACACCGCGAAGGTGCCCGCGAAGCTACGGCCGACGAAATACCCCGACACAAGGCACCCCGCCGCCGAGGCGACCAGCGCGAGAAGGCCGACGGCTGGGTTGGTGCGCCGTTGCTGCGCCTGGGCGCCGGCTCCGTGCCGGCGGACCTCAGCCGGGTCGATGGTGCTCATCTGTGCCTCCGTCATGCTCGTGAAAAACGCCAACCCGGGGAACGCGACCCAGGCCGAGCCGACCGCGGCCCGGCCCCGATGGCGACGACGCCCCAGCCCACCAGCCATGTTACGGGCCAGCGCGCTGCCACGTGGGCGGTTGTGCGAGGTGCGCAGGCGTACCACGCGAGAACATGTGTGTGAACACTTTTCTCGCGTGGCAGCCTGGCTACCCGGCGGGGAACGCGACAACGATGTTCATCGGGTTGTGGGGCAGGTAGAACACCGTGAGGACGGCCCCGGGCTGGGCCAGGTGCAGCGCGTGCTGGGGGACGGCTTTGGTGACGGTCGTGTCGAAAGCGTCCGACGACGGGCCGGTGACGCGGATGCGCAAGAACATCTCACCGCAACCACGTACGACGTTCCCAGTCGGCTGCGACGCGAGGACGACACCTTGGGCCTTGACCCCGTACGTGGCGATGTCGAGCTGTTCTTGGGTCACTTCACCGCGCGCAAGCCTCTGGGCGTTGAGAGCCTCTTGCAGCATCGCCTGGTCAGCGTTGGTCTCGAGCATGATCTCGGACGGCTTTTCCGGGTTGTACCGGATGGCCAGCTGTGCCCCAGGCCCGAGCTGGGCCAGGTTCGCGTGCGAGACGACCTTGCGCAGCGAGGCCGTCACCGGCTGTCCGTCCAGGGTGGTGAACTGCATCGTCAGCTCCAGCTGGGGCTGGTTGTTGACCTCCAGCCCGGTTGTGCGCACCGACTCGACGACGCCGAACACCAACGG
>WRCL01000211.1 GCA_009783975.1 Micrococcales bacterium | reverse complement strand
GTCGGGGAGTCCTCCGACAACCTGCCCGGGGTGCCAGGCGTCGGGCCGAAGACCGCTGCGAAGTGGCTGGCCGCCCACGGTGACCTCGCAGGGGTCATCGCCGCCGCGCAGGCCGGGACGATCACCGGCAAGGCCGCTGGCGCCCTGTGCGAGCACGCCGAACAGGTCCGCCTCAACCGTGAGCTCAACGCCCTGGTCACCGACCTGGAGCTACCGCTGGCACCGGCAGCCACCGCTGTGCAGGCATGGGACCGCCAGGCGCTGCGTGAGGTCATGGACGCCTTGGAGTTCCGCACCCTGCGCGACCGGCTGCTGCAGATGATGCCCGACGACGCCCCGCCACCGGCTGACGCTGCTGCGCTGGTCGTGGCCGACCTCGCGCCAGGAGGCCTTGGCCCGTGGCTGGCCGGCCGGGGGCTGGTCGGTGTCGACGTACGTGGCAACGCCCGCCCGGGTGCAGGCGACGCCTGGGAGGTCGCCCTGGCCGACCGGTCGGGGTCGGCAGTGGTCCTCGACCTGGTCTCGCTCGGCCCGCAGGACACCTGCGCCCTGGCGGCATGGCTCGCCAGTGCCTCGCCCAAAGCCGTCCACGCGGCCAAGACCGCCTACCACGCCCTGGCAGGACGAGGGATGGAGCTGGCCGGTGTGCAGTTCGACACCGAGCTCGCGGCGTACCTGTGCCAACCTGACCGGCGCGCCTACGACCTGCCCGACCTGTCGGCCACATGGTTGCGCCGCGAGCTCGAGGCTGCCCACGACGGCGACCAAGGCACCTTGGACCTTGGCGGTGCCGGGTGCGACCACCAGGCCGCTGTGCGCGCCCAGACCGTCGCGGACCTCGTCGAGGTGCTTGACGCCGCCCTGGCCGACCGTGAGGCAGGCCGGCTGCTGCACGAGGTCGAGCTGCCGTTGCAGCAGGTCCTGGCGCGGATGGAGACCGCCGGCGTCGCCGTGGACGACCAGTGCCTGGGCACGTTGGAGGCCGGGTTCGACGCCCAGGTGCGCCAGGCTGCCGAGCAGGCGTACGCGGTCATCGGCCGTGAGGTCAACCTCGGTTCGCCCAAACAGCTCCAGACGATCTTGTTCGACGAGCTCGCGATGCCCAAGACGAAGAAGATCAAGACTGGGTACACCACCGACGCCGCCGCGCTGGCCGACCTGTTCGCCCGGACCGAGCACCCGTTCTTGGCGCACCTGCTCGCCCACCGTGACGCGGCGAAGATGCGCCAGACCGTCGAAGGCCTGCGCCGCTCGGTGCTGCCCGACGGGCGGATCCACACGACGTTCCAGCAGACCATCGCCTCGACCGGCCGGATCTCCTCAGCGGACCCGAACCTGCAGAACATCCCTGTGCGCACCGACGAGGGACGCGGTATCCGCGCTGCGTTCGTCGTCGGGGAGGGCTATACGACGTTGCTCACTGCTGACTACTCGCAGATCGAGATGCGCATCATGGCGCACCTGTCTGGTGACGCAGGTCTCATCGACGCGTTCCGCTCTGGCGAAGACCTCCACAGCTATGTCGGCTCACGGGTGTTCGGGGTCCCGACCGACGAGATCACCACCACCCAACGTTCGAAGATCAAAGCGATGAGCTATGGCCTGGCCTATGGGCTGTCGTCGTACGGCCTGTCGCAACAGCTGGGGATCGACGTGCACGAGGCGTCGACGTTGCGCGAGGACTACTTCGAGCGGTTCGGGGCCGTGCGCACCTACCTGTCAGGTGTTGTCGCCGAGGCCCGCAAGACCGGGTACACCCAGACCCTCGCCGGACGCCGTCGCTACCTGCCTGACCTCACCAGCGACCAGCGCATCCGCCGTGAGGCCGCTGAGCGCATGGCCCTCAACGCCCCCATCCAGGGCACCGCCGCCGACCTGGTGAAGATGTCGATGCTCGGGGTCGACGCCGAGCTCGCCCGGCGCGGCCTGCGTTCGCGGATGCTGCTGCAGGTGCATGACGAGCTCGTCCTCGAAGTCGCCCCTGGCGAGGGTGACGAGGTCGAACAGCTCGTCCGCCAGCAGATGGCGTGCGCCGGAGACCAGCTGCCCGACGGTCCGCTCGACGTGCCCCTGGACGTGTCGGTGGGCACCGGACCGTCGTGGCGGGACGCTGCGCACTGAGCCTGGATCCACCGATTTTGCGCCGGCTGCGCCTCACCTGGTGGGCGCGCTGGCGGCGTTGTCGCTGCTCGACGGGCCTCCAGCCCGCCCGCGCTGCTCCGCCTTGCCACCGCACCCACCAGGTGAGGCTCGCTACGGCGAAAACCGGTGGATCCAGGCTGAGTATCGTGGCGGGACGCTGCGCACTAGCCAGGCAGGTGCGCCTGGACGATGAGCGTGCCTGGCAGCAGCGCCCCACGCACAGGGCCCCACCCGCCCCAGGCGCGGTCGAGGTCGTCGGGCCACTCCGGTTCGACGAGGGCGTCCAGGACGAAACCTGCCCCGACGACGTCGGCGACCAGGTCACCGACGGTGCGGTGGTGCTCGGTGTAGACCACAGCGCCGCTGTCGTCAGTCTCGGTGTAGGGGCGGCGGTCGAAGTACGAGTGGAACGCGGTCAGGCCTGGCAGCCCCGGGTCGTCAGGGAACGCCCAGCGCACCGGGTGGCTCACCGAGAACACCCAGCGTCCACCGGGGCGCAGCACACGGGCGACCTCGGTGTGGACCCTCGGGGCGTCAGCGACGAACGGCAGCGCCCCGAACGCGGTGAACACCACGTCCATGCACTGCGCTGGCAACGGCAGCGCACGGGCGTCGGCCTGGACCAAAGGCACGACGACCCCTGAGCTGGCGTTCAACCCAGCCGCAGCAGCGAGCATCCCCGCGGAGACATCCGTGGCGAGCACCCGGGCGCCAGCCCCGACGAGCCAGCGTGAGCACTGGGCAGCCCCGGCGCCCACCTCGAGCACGGTCGCGCCTGCGACGTCGCCGAGCAGGTGCGCGTCGGCCTCGTCCAACCCTTCGGGGCACCACAAGAACTTCGCTGTGCCCAGGTCTGCGGCGTGCTCAGCCTGGTACGCGGCGGCGTTGGCGTCCCACCAGGTGCGCGCGGCGCGTACCGCGACGTCTGTGCTCACCGCTTGGAACTGGGCGCAGGTGTCCATGGCGGCCATCGTCGCAGGTCTTGTCGGTGCTCGCGTCCTGGGCGGCGCCCGTTGTGGCCGAGCGCGCCGATGCCGTTACTGTGGACCAGTGCGAGTCGGGATACTTACTGGTGGGGGCGATGTCCCTGGTCTGAACGCGGCGATCCGTGCGGTGGTCAAACGTGCCGAAGGTGAGCACGGCCACCAGATCATCGGGTTCCGCAACGGGTGGAAAGGCGTGTCGGAGGGCGACGTCATCTACCTCAACCGGTACAGCCTGCGCAACGTGCTGTCCACCGGCGGGACGCTGCTGGGCACCGCCCGGTGGCACCCGCACCGTCACGAGGGGGGGATGGAAGCGGTGCTCGGCGCGTTGGAGGACGAGCGGATCGACGCCCTCATCTGCATCGGTGGGGACGGGACGCTCCACGCAGCGAGCAAGGTCGCCGACGAAGGTGTGCCTGTCGTCGGGATCCCCAAGACCATCGACAACGACGTGTGGGGCACTGACGCGTCGATCGGGTTCGACACCGCGGTGAGCATCGTCACCGAGGCGATCGACCGCATCCACACCACGGCCGAGAGCCACAACCGCGTCATGGTCGTCGAAGTCATGGGACGTTCTGCCGGGTGGATCGCTGTGACCTCGGGGATCGCTGGTGGGGCCGAGATCGTCCTGGCCCCAGAAGAACCGTTCGACATCGACCAGGTCGTGAAGTTCCTCAAGCACCGGCACCGTGCGCACGCGAACTTCTCCATCGTCGTCGTCGCCGAGGGAGCCGTCCCGGCCAAGGGGACCTCGATGCAGTTCGAGACCGAGTTCGGCGAGTTCGGCGAGATCGTCGCCGGGGCGACGGGGGAGCGGGTGCGCACCGAGCTGGCTGCACGCACGGGGTTCGACACCCGTGTGACCGTGCTCGGGCACGTCCAGCGCGGCGGCAGCCCCACAGCCGCGGACCGGATCTTGGCGTCGCGTTTTGGCATGCTCGCGATCGACGCGGTGAGCGACAAAGCCGACAACGTCATGACTGCGCTGCACGGGGAGAAGGTCGAGCTCGTGCCGATCTCCGAGATCGCCGGGAAGGTCAAGCAGGTGCCGACCGACCTTCTCGAGGTCGCCAAGGCGCTGGCCTGATCATCGCGCCGTGGTTACTGTTCGTTTTGACCGCCCTTGCGCTGGTGACTAGGATCACGCGCGGTGCTGCGCACCGCCGGCTTGCGTGGTGTTGTCTCGGGCAGGTGGCGTTCCGCACGTGCCATCCCTGTCCGCACTACTTCCTGTCCGCATCGGAGCCCACTGGTTCATGAGCACCACCACCACCGCGAGGACCTCGCAGGTCACGGTCAACGACATCGGTTCGTCTGACGACCTCATCGCGGCCATCGACGCCACGATCAAATACTTCAACGACGGCGACATCGTCTCTGGCACCGTCGTCAAGGTGGACCGCGACGAGGTCCTCCTCGACATCGGTTACAAGACCGAGGGTGTCATCCCCTCGCGCGAGCTGTCCATCAAGCACGACATCGACCCGTCCGAGGTGGTCCACC
>WRCL01000210.1 GCA_009783975.1 Micrococcales bacterium | reverse complement strand
CGGGTTGTGCCCGGTCTACGCCAACGAACCGTCGCACTTCGAACCGACCGCCGACCCTGGTGGCACCTGCCCCCCGCTCGTGCCGGACGTGTCGGGGCTGTGGCAGTGAAGGATGCTCGATCTGCACCCGCGTCGGTGCGCTTCGCGAGATAGTGATGCCATGACGGGCTTCCGCCGGCTACCCATCGTGGCCCAGGACGCGATCGTCGCCGTCGTCGTGCTCGTCGTCGGGTGGGTGACGATCACCGTGGCGCAAGACGCCGGCTGGCTGCCGGTGTGGGTCCGCTCATACACCGGGGTGCTGTGGGCGACCTGCCTGGTCCTGGCAGCGTGGCGCTGGCGGCCCCGGGTGACGTTCGTCGTGACCGTCGTCGGGTACCCGGTCGTGCTCGTCGCACCGCTGGTCAGCGAAGCCCAGTTCGTGCCCCTCGCTCTGGCCTGCTACGGCGTGACCCGGGCCGGGCGGGCACCGCTGTGGGTGGCGATGGCCGGTGGCACAGCCTCAGCGGTCGTCCTGCGCCGCACCGACGGGCGGCTCTCGCAGCTGTACCGGGACACGTGGGCGAGCCCCCGCGCGCAGCTGCGCTCGATGTGGAGCGAGCGCCTGGAGCTGTCGACCTTGGCGTTCACAGTGCCGATGCTGTGCGTGTGCGCGCTGTTCGGGTGGATGGTGCACCGGCTGGAGACCCAGCAGGCAGCGTTGACCGAGCGCAACGCCGAGCTGGAACGGATGCGCAACGTCGAGGCCCAGCGTGCCGCCGAGGCCGAACGCACCCGGATCGCCCGTGAGCTGCACGACGTCGTCGCCCACCACGTCGCCGCGATCGCCGTGCGGGCCCAGGCCGCGCACCGCGTGGCCGACCGCGACCCGGCAGCCGTGGCTGACGCGGTCGCCTGGATCGGCACCGAAGCCAAGGACACCCTCGCCTCGATGCGCCAGGCGCTGCGTGTGCTGCGCTCGCAGGACGACCCGGCCCAGCACGCCCCAGCCGGGTCGTTCGACGAGCTGCACGTCGTCGTGGCCCGGATGCGCGACGCCGGCCTGGCCGTGCAGATGGAGCTGGCGGACGACCTGGTGCTCACCCCGGTCGTCGCGCTCGCGGTGACCCGGATCGTGCAGGAGTCGCTGACCAACGTGCTCATCCACTCCACCGCCCGGGAGGCGACGGTGGCCATCACCGCCACTGACGACGCGGTGCAGGTCGAGGTCACCGACCCTGGTCCGCGTGCCCACGACGACGGCGAGGCGTCCGGGGGCAACGGGATCGGTAACATGCGCGAACGGGCACGGGCCGCTCACGGCACGTTCGAGGCAGGCCCGCACGGGACCGGATGGAAGGTGCAGGCATGGCTGGCGACGTGAACGACGAGCCCATCGCCATCCTTGTCGTCGACGACCAGGTGATGGTGCGCCTCGGGTTCGTCCTGGTGCTGAGCAACGAACCTGGGATGCACGTCGTCGGCGAGGCCGGCGACGGCCAGACCGCTGTGGCCATGACGCGCGACCTGCACCCCGACGTCGTCCTCATGGACATCCGCATGCCCGGCATGGACGGGATCGCCGCGACCACCCAGATCCTGGCAGACCCCGGCACGGCCGGAACCAAAGTCGTCGTGCTGACCACGTTCGACGACGAGGAGTACATCTTCGAGTCCCTCGCCGCCGGTGCCTGCGGTTTCCTGCTCAAAGACGTCGAACCCCAAGAGCTCGTCGACGCGATCCGCCAGGTCGTCCGCGGAGACCGCCTCCTGGCGCCCTCGGTGACCCGCCAGGTCGTCAGCCGCTACGTCGAGCTCGGCCGCACAGCCCGCCAGAGCCCCGACGAACCCTCACCAGACGCCCAAGCCCTCGTCGACGCCCTGTCGCCCCGCGAGCACGAGATCTGGATGCTCCTGGCCGAAGGCCACCCGAACCGTCACATCGCCCGGCACCTGGGCATCACCGAGAACACCGTCAAAGGCCACGTCTCAGCCCTGCTCGTCAAGCTCGGCGTCCTCAGCCGCGTCCAAGCCGTCATCCTCGCCTACCGCTCGGGCCTGGTCCACTGACCACAGTGCGGACCCGGTCGCACCGGATCCTTGATGACGAGACGCCGTCAGGCTGGCGGTCGTCGGTATGTCGGTGCCTCGATTCTCGGCACAGGTCGGGTAGGGTCTGGGTATGCCCGAATCGGACCTGTTCGCGTCTTTCGTCGACCGAGGTGCGCTGTTGTCCCATGAACGACAGCTCCACATCGCTGAAGTCGTGGAGGGGCACGATCACTGGGACGTCGACCTGGAAGCGGCGACCTTGGCCTTCACGTTCCCAGACCGCACCCTGGTGTGCCAGACGCAGCTGCTGGGGTCGGCAGCGCCTGGTCCAGGCAGCTGGCTGTGGGGCTGGGCCAACGACCCGGTGGCGGGCGGCGCGACCGAGGTGGCGCGGTCTTTGCGTGAGTTCGGAGAGCAGAACGGTGTTCCTGAGCTCACCACCGCGGAGATCCCGCTCGGTCCGGCTGGCAACGAACCTCCTGAAGCGTTCTGGTACCGGCTGGTGACCGCCACGTGTGTTCTTGTACCGGGATGGGACGGCTATTTTCGTGCGCCGATCGGTGGCGGCACCATCGCCCCGCTCTTGGTACGTCACCCCGACCTCGCGTTGCCGGGGCCGAGTCTACCGAGGGCCGCGCGGACCCTGGGCGAAAGTATCTCGATGATTCGCGTCACCAACC
Source organism: Micrococcales bacterium (assembly GCA_009783975.1). Lineage (GTDB taxonomy): Bacteria > Actinomycetota > Actinomycetes > Actinomycetales > Cellulomonadaceae > Cellulomonas. The sequence goes on along the minus strand of WRCL01000210.1, from coordinate 1,953 downwards.
ACCGGGAGGCGGTGGTCGCCTACGCATCGCAACGTGGCATCCCGTGTGAGTGGAGCACTGCCAGTTGTATGCTGACCTTGCCCGACGGGGCACTTGACGTCACATTCGACCAGATGAACCGCATCACCGCCATCACCGGCTCGACGCGCCACACATCATGACCTTCAGCTGGCTGGTGGATTCCAGCTGCGCGGCGAGAGCGTGCCCGGCTCGGTGATCACGCTGGAGCCGTTCGCTCCTGCTCCGGTGGTGCCGGTTTTTCATATTTCCGGAAGTGGAATCGGAACGGCGGCTGGCCGGGAAGCCCGATAATCGCTTCACCGTCCCTGAGCCTGCTGATGTCCCAGTCTTCGACCACCCAGGCGTCGTGGACCGACTCGACGAGACGAGATTGGAGCGCCGATGTGTAGGTCTCACGCTTGCGGTTCTTTCCGTGGAGACCCTGGACGTAGTGGCGTGAGGTGGCGTCGTTGACCCTGAAGGCGATGCTTGTCAGGAAGCCGGAGAGGATGCTGCGTGCTCGGAACGGCCCGTACCCCTCGAAGATCTGCTCGACGTTCTGTATCCCGATCAGGCACTTCACGCCGAGACTGCGCCCGAAGTTGACGGCGTCCTCGACGTGCAGAAGGCTGGGAAGCAGGCGGAATTCGTCCGCGATGAAGTAGACCTTTCCTTCGGACTTCTTGCGGCTGAGCGCTTCTTTGAGCGCCAGGTCAAACATCATGGAGTATATCGGGGTGAGCACCTGGCCGATTCCGATGTCGTATTCGATGAACACGACCTTACCTCCTTTGGACCTGACCAAATCACGAAGAGAAAGGCTCCCGGAACGGCGGAAGTTCCCGATGAATATCTCGCGGACGACCTGCATCAACTCAGACATGACTCCTTGGGTCTGCCCTTGGGATTCGCCGGAGATGTAGTTGACAACCGAGCGCAGATCAGCGTGAGATTCAAGGTGCTTGCGGATCTCGGCGGTCGTCGCACTGTCGAGGTACCTGCGTAGCACCTGGTTGTCGAGCTGGACCCGGTCCCGCTTCCGGACAAAACCGGTCAAGATTGCAGCGAAGACGTCCCGCGCTGCGATCGGAAAAAATGGCTGCTGTGTTTTGTCGATCTTCTCTTGGAAGAGTTTGGTCGAAATCTCGAGGATGCTCTCTTCTCGGTTCGGGCCATCTTCGATCTCTCTGAAGATGTTCCAGTAGTCATCCCCGTCGGGGCCGCGTGCGGTCTTGTCGTTGCTGATGACGACGTCGCCGGGACGGGGCGGAAAATTCTCATAGAAGTCTCCTTTGGTGTCGAAGATGATCATCACGTCGTCTGGAGTCATCGTGTGCCGCAGCTGGTAAACGATCTGCAGGAACGCGTTCGTCTTGCCGGTGCCGATCCCTCCGAGAAGCATCATGTGCCGGCTGAGCACATCGTGGGAGATTGGGACGGTCGGCATCTGCCCGTCGGGCGAGGGCGCACCATACAAGACGCAGGCAGGAACCTCACCTCGTTGAGACTCGCGCCATGCGTGGAGCGCGGTCAGGTCATCAAGCGCGTTCCCCGCGAACCGTTCTGTGCTGTCCATCAAGATTCTCCTTCTAGTACAATCTGTCGAGTTTCGTGCCAATCCGGAAGAGCCCGTTCCGGAGAATGGCATCGAGAGCAACAACCACAATCATCGAGAACGGCTTTCTCCTTCTCCTTGAGTCTGGCCCTCGCTGCTGTCCTGCTTGGGCTGGTCGGTATCCTGCGCAGCCTCGCCCTCCTCAGCCTCTGGTGTCGCAGCCTCGCCCTGCTCAGCCTCCGGCGTCGCAGCCTCGCCCTGCTCAGCCTCCGGCGTCGCAGCCTCGCCCTGCTCAGCATCCGGCGTCGCAGCCTCGCCCTGCTCAGCATCCGGCGTCGCAGCCTCGCCCTGCTCAGCCTCCGGCGTCGCAGCCTCGCCCTGCTCAGCCTCCGGCGTCG
>WRCL01000209.1 GCA_009783975.1 Micrococcales bacterium | reverse complement strand
AGAGGTTCTTCCACCGGTAGTTGTGCCCGTACCGCGCCTCGCACACCAGCCCAGGTTCGACCAGCGGCTCGTCGAGGCACACCCTGACCGCTGGGCCGGCTGTCCGTGCGGACTCCGGCCAGTGGCCAACCTCAGCCGCTGGTCGCCAACCTCAGCGTTCGAAGACTTAGGTTGGCAACGAAAGGCTTTAGGTCGGCACCAGATGCTCGCCACTGGTCTGCGACGTGCTCGACGGGCGGGCAAGACGTAACCCCGGCGATGTCGCCGAGGCGAGGGATCGTTCCGGGGTCTTCGTCACTGATCGTACCGCGGCTGTCTCGGCCCACCCAACACTACCGACATGTCTGCTGGTCCGTGCCAGAACCGGCGCCGACGTGACCCTCGCACTGAGAGTTGATCGGATGTCCAGCCCTCATCGCTTCAAACCTGAGCGTGGAGTCGAACCCTGAGCGCAGAACACCAGGTTTGGACTCGCCGCTCGGGTTTCGGTTCATGGGACGACTTGGGCGTCACTCTGGCTGGGGCCCGACGACGCTGGTCGCGGGCCACTCACCGACCGGGCGGCGCGGCTCGTCGCGCAGCAAAGTCGCCATCCACTGGTCACGGCGGTCGTCGCGCTGGACGCCGCCGAGGCGGTCCACCCCTGTGAACTGGAACCCGACCTTCCACGCGGCGCGCCACGAGGGCCAGTTGCCTGCCAGGGCACGCCACGCCACCCGGTCCAGGTGCGGACCGTCCGGCGCGTCGAAAGCCCACTGCAGGGCCAGCAGCATCCCTCGGTGCAACAACCCCTTGCCCCGGGCGGGCGTCGCCATCCAGAACCCGACCTCCGCCGACCGCACCGGCTCGAAGTGCAGCCCAAGCATCCCGGCGAACCCGTCGTCGGTGTGCAGCGCCCAGATCGCCTTGGCCGCCTCTCCCCCTTCGTACCAGGCGCGCCACCCGTCAGCGACCATCTCGTTGACGAACGCCTCGGCGTGCTCACGCGTGTACGGGCTGGGCACAGTCGTCCACCGCGGGATATCAGGATCCTGGCACGCTGCCGTGATCGCCGGTATGTCCGCCTCCACCGGAGGCACCAACCGCACCACACCATCACTGAGCTCGACCACCCTCCGACCCTACGCCGCCACCACGCGAACTCAGCACGGCTTTCCGGGCCCTGTCTGCCCTGGTCCCCGGGGCGCACCGGAGACCGGCCGACCATGCGTACTGCGGCCTGAAGTCTGTTTCGGGCCCGGCTTCCGCGCGACGGCCCAGGGCTTCCAGGACGATCCGGACGCCACCGTCAGCCAGCGGACGCCAGCACTGGCCGGAGGTAGTTGATCAGCCAGGTTCGGCAGAACCGGTCTCAGAGCGTCTTCTGGCACGACGTTCGACCGCGCTAGGGGAGTTCCCGGCCACGACGCCTCGCGCACCGAGGGCACGGCGGATCTCGGTGGCCTGCCGTGCCAGGCTGTCCAGGACCGTCGTGCCACGGTCGAACACATGTGCTTCCCAGCCGTCGACGGTTGATGGGAAAGTGGCACCAGCAACGGCAGCAGGCTCGCGAGGTACCTCGCCATCGGGCTGTCGGACCCCAGGTGTAGCCACGGCAGCCTGGGGTTGCTGCGTTTTCAACACATGTCCACTGCGCGCCTCCAGGACCGTCAGCACCGGGTCAAGCAGGGCCAACCAGCGGGTGTCGTCAAGTGCGATCGACCGGCGCGCCGCCCACGCCAGCACATCGGCGGCCCACAGCACTGGTTCGTCACGCATCTGTCCGTGGTACAGCCGGACAGCACCGGCAACATCCCGCGCGGTGCGCAGGTTGCTCACTGTGCGCTGGTCAGCGACGTTCGTGCGACGATCGAGCGAAGAATCAGCCACGACGAGACGGACAGCCTCAGGTCCAGCCCCACGGGTGACCTCCCGCAGAACAGCATCATCCCACGCGGACCGCCCTGGCCAGCCAGACACCCGGCACGCTGAGGACCGCACCCTCGTGAGCCAACAGGCAGCCGCTCGACGACTGCCTGGGCACCTACGGACCTGTTCGGTGCGGACGTCGTCAGCGACTGTTTCGTCGTTGTTGCACGACACGGTGCACGAAGTCACGCGGACGCAGGATCGCGATGCGCTGGTGCCACGGGCTGAGCGCGGTCAGATCGGTGTCGTCGGACACGACGAGCAAGGCGTCACACGCGACGGCAAGATCGAGGACGAGGTTGTCCTCGTGGTCCGGCACGTCAAAGACCTGGCGGCCGGGGTCGAGAACAGCACCCCCTGAGGTCTCGACCAGCTCGGTCAGCGCCTCGATGTAGTCCTCGACAGCGCAGTGGCCCCAGGCGAAGCGGAGCAGCACCCTGGCAACGTTCTGCAGGATGTGCAGCGACGTGAACAGCCGGAAATCCTCGGCGTCGAACGCGATCGACAGGCAGTCGCCTTCGCAGTTGCTGGTCGCAGGTGGGACCTGGGCCAGGTACGGCCACTCGGAGTCCTCAGCGACGACGGCGTTGACGAAGACGTTGACGTCATAGACGACAGCAGGGTGTGGACCAGTCACGGCTCGCCGAGAACCTCAGCGACGCACACCCTGACCTCCTCGCGAGTCACGACACGTCCGCCCATGTCAGCGCGTCCGCGGGCCTGGATGTCACGCATCTTCTCCGCCCACATCTCGTGCCGCATCCGCTTGATCGCAACCCTGAGGAACTCCGAACGGTTCCCGCCGGCGAAGTGCTCGACCAGGGCGTCGAGCTGTGGGCGGTCCTCGTCACTGATCGCGAACCCCACAGTCTGGGCTGCCATCGGAACACCTCCTCCTGGGTCACCGCCTGTGCAACGCGTATGCAACTGTACCCTGGAAGAGCAGGCTGCGTGAACACGGCAACCTCGTCAAGGTGCGGACTCTTGGCCACGAGAACTCTTTCTGGTCGTCAATGAAAGTTGAGTCCATCAATGCGGCAGCGTCGTCACGGCCTCGCACGCCACGTCTGCGCCGGCCGACAGCACCTGGCGTACCGGGAACAGCCGATCAGTCGGGTTCGGTCTCGCGACGTCTTCTGGCACGACGTTCAACCGCACTTGGGGAGTTCCCGGCCACGACGCCTCGCGCACCGAGGGCACGACGGATCTCGGTGGCCTGCCGGGCCAGGCTGTCCAGGACCGTCGTGCCACGGTCGAACACATGTGCTTCCCAGCCGTCGACGGTTGATGGTAAAGTGGCACCAGCAACGGCAGCAGGCTCGCGAGGTACCTCGCCATCGGGCTGTCGGACCCCAGGTGTAGCTGCGGCAGCCTGGGGTTGCTGCGTTTTCAGCACATGTCCAGTGCGGGCGTCCAGGACCGTCAGCACCGGGTCGAGCAAGGCCAACCAGCGGGTGTCGTCGAGCGCGACAGCCCGGCGTGCCGCCCAGGCCAGGACATCGGCGGCCCACAGGGCCGGTTCGTCACGCATCCGCCCGTGGTACAGCCGGACCGTGCTGGCGACGTCCTGAGCATTACGCAAACTGGTCAGCGTGCGTTGGTCGGCGACGTTCGTACGACGGTCCAGTGAGGAGTCCGCCACGACCAGACGGACAGCTTCATGCCCAGTCCCGCGGGTCACCTCACGCAGCACGGCCGCCAGACAGGTCTGACGTGCCTCGGGAAGACCACCGTGCACTGTGACCGCAGCCTCGAGCGTCACCACGTCCCAGTGTGCATGGTCGGCGATCCATTGGGCCATGCTGGCGATAGCCAGGCCCCGTCCCAACCGCAGAGCTTCGGTGGTGTGCCAATACGGTTCGCCGGCAATCCCGGTGAGCGCGTCGCGGACGTTCCCCAGTTGCTCTTTGGAGAACGTCACCGCTGACATCGCGTAGAACGGCTGCTCCCCTGCCGTCTTGTCGCGATATGTCTCATCGCCGAAGGCGACCGGGCCCGTCGTGCGCTGGTAGAGCACCTCCAGGTGCAGGTCAGTGAGCAGCGGTGTTGTCATCACTCTTCCACAGGTCAGATCCAGGTGGTGAAGGGATCTGCCTGGTCCGCCAGTGCGGCCACTCCGCTCCCCTGCAACATGCGTACGAGCCTACAGGAAACCACGGCGGTTGAAGGACAGCGTGGACACTCAGCTTTCGGGCGGCTGCACATCTTCCGCAGGCAACTGGGCGACGACGTCAGAGCGCTACGTCGATGTCCGCGCCGTCGACGGTCACCAGGAGCCGGGGCCGTTGGGCGCCGGCTGCGACGAGGTAGTCGCGCAGGGTGGACAGCAGCATGTCGGGCCGGCGCTCCATCTGCGAGACGGCAGCTTGGGTGACCCCCAGCCGTTCGGCGATCTGCTCCTGGGTCAGCGACCCAGCCCTGCGGATCGCGGCCAGGGTCGCCCCGTAGGCGTGGTCGGCGGCGTCCATCTGGTCGCGGACCTGCCGCACCCGGGCAGCGCGTGCCGGGTCGGCCATGGCGCGGGCCATCTTGTCGTTGCCGCGCACGAACTCAGCGTCGCTCATCTCGGCTCCTTCCTCTCTCGCAGCCATCGGTCGTGTCCCGCCCTGGGCGAACAGCTCCCCTGCATCTGCTGAGGGTCACGACCACAGGCGTGTGACGCTCGGCAGGGTGTCGAAGGCAGGGTCGACGCTCACCAGTGTGGCTCCCGTCATCAGTGCCTGTGCCGCGAGCATCCTGTCGAACGGGTCCTTGTGGT
>WRCL01000208.1 GCA_009783975.1 Micrococcales bacterium | reverse complement strand
GCCTGGATCACCGTCATCACCAACAACAACACGAACGGGTACAAGACCACCGCCTCGACCGCCGCCGAACCAGCATCAGACCGGCGCGCAGGCACAAGACCACACCAGCGTCGCCGTCGTGGGGCGCGAGCACGGACCCGTTCACTGTGCTGTCGTGCTGCCCCAGCCCCACCAGTGCTCACCCATGCGCTGCCCGTTCGCGCCTGGTGCTGCGCGGTGCCGTGCCGCACCATCATCCCCTCCACCCCTCCTGGTGCCCGAACTATGCCATACCGTCAGATAACGGGATGACTGCACGTTACCGCATCGGGTGGCACAAGGGAAGCACGGCACACCGGTTCGTGCGGCCACCGGCGGCACAGGCTTCCCGCTGTAGGTCGGTAGGGTGTCACGCATGCTGCGTCTCGGCAGCGGGGGACGGAGCCGGTGCCACGTCCGGTTGGTCTGGCCAGGAGGGTGGAGGTCTGGATGCTGTGCGCGGTCAACCCGCGCTGCAACCCGCCGTCGGCCACGACCAGCGGGTTCACGTCCGTATCCGCGGTAGCCACCCGCTGTCGTGCGGGTCAGGACTCGCGGGTGATCTGGACTTCGACGTCGAGGTCGGCGGTGCCGCCGTCGGCGTAGATCCCGCGCAGGGGGGCGACGTCGTCGTAGGAACGGCCGCGGCCCAGGCGGACGTGGTGGGAACCGACGGTGACACAGTTGGTCGGGTCGTACGACGACCAGCCGCCGGCCCACCACTCGACCCAGGCGTGGGACTGGCCTGAGACGGTGCAACCGACCTCGTCGTTGACGGCTGGGTGCAGGTAACCCGAGACGTAGCGCGCGGGGATGCCGACGGCGCGCAGGGCGCCGACGGCCAGGTGCGCGATGTCTTGGCAGACGCCAGCACGGGCGGCCCAGGCTTCGGCGGCGGGGGTGTGGACCGTGGTGACCCCGGGGATGTAGGACATCTCGGCACGTACCGCCTGGCAGATCGCCATCGCCGCGTCGCTCGGCTCGCACCCGGCGCAGACCTGGTGGGCCAGGGCGACGACCTCGGCCGGTGGGACGGTCACCTCAGGGTCGACGAGGAACTCGGAGAATCGGTCGATGGTGTGTGCGGCGCGCAGCACGTCCCAGGTGGTGCTCGGGGCGTGCGCCCGCGGGGGGTGCACGTCGACGACGTGCTCGGCGACGATCTGCAACGACTCGTGCGGTTCGAGCACCTCGAACGCGGTGACCTGGGTTCCCCAGTAGTCGGTGTACGTGGTGGACCAGGTGTGCGGGTCGATGGTCACCGCCGTGGAGACCACGTGCTGGGCGGCCGAGGACCGCGGCATCATCCGCACCTCGTTGTGCGAGACGGTGACCGGCTCAGGGTAGGTGAACCTCGTCGTGTGCACGATGTGCAGCCGGACCGGGGCCGGGTCGTTCATAGTGCTTCTCCCACCCACTGGGCTGGCGGGCCCGAACGGAAGTACCGCCGGGCGATGGCGTGCGACGCGGCGGCGCAGGCCCGCTGGACCTGCTCCATCTCACCGGGCAGGTCGTCGAGGATCTGTGACACCGGCCGGTACTCCAACGACGTGCGGGTCAGGCCCAGGTGGCGGCGCGCGGCGTCGAGCGTCGCACGGTCGGTCACCGGTTCCAGACCTGCCAGGCACTGCTCGGCCTGGCCCAGGGCGTAGACGATCGACCGGGGGAACACCCGGTCGACGAGCAAGAACCCCGCAGCCTGCTCGACCGAGGCTGTGCCACGGTACGTGCGCAAGAACGCCTCGTGCGCCCCGCACGAGCGCAAGAACGTCGTCCACGACGGTCCGGCGGGCCCGGCCAGCGCACGGGTCGTCAAGAGCCGGGCCGTCATGTCGGCGCGTTCCATCGACCGTCCGAGCACGAGGAACTGCCAGGTGTCGTCTCGGGAGATCGTCGAGTCGACGATCCCGGCGACGACCGCACCGCGTTCACGGACCCACCCGAAGAAATCATGGGGGTCAGCGGCCTCGACCTGGGCGCCCAAGGCGTTCCACGTCGCGTTGAGGGCCTCCCACAGCTCAGAGGAGATCGTCTCGCGCGCACGCCGGGCGTTGTCGCGGGCAGCGCCGAGCGACCCGGCGATCGACGAGGCCGACACCTGGTCGTAGGCGAGCACGTCAAGCACGTACCCGCGGTCGGCCCGGGTCGGCGGCACCGGGGCGGGCCGGTCCATCACCGACAGCAACGACCGGCAGGCGAGGTCCTCTTCGACCCACGGGTCTTCCAAGAGCGTCTGGACGTGCACGTCGAGCAGCCGTGCGGTGTTGTCAGCCCGCTCGACATAACGCCCGATCCAGAACAGCGACTCGGCGATGCGGCTCAGCATGGCACCTCCTGCTGCTGCTGTTGTTGCTGCTGCTGGATGACCTCGGAGCTGTCGTGCGGGTTGGCCAAGATCGGCACCCCGTGCCCGACAGCCACGACCTGCGGCCCGTCGGTGATGGGCACCGGGTCACCCACACGCGGACCGTCAAGCACCCACGTGTCCTTCGACCCTCCCCCCTGGGAAGAGTTGACGACAAGCTCGCCTTCTGGCAACGCCACCCGTGTCAACCCCCCTGGCAGCACGTGCACCTGGTCACCGGCGTTGACCGCGAAGGGGCGCAGGTCCACGTGGCGCGGACGCAGCCCGTCGTCGACCAAGGTCGGCACCGTCGACAGCTGGACGACCGGCTGGGCGATCCACCCGCGCGGGTCGTCGGCAAGGCGTGTGCGCAGCGCGGCGAGCTCGCTCGCGCTGGCCGCCGGCCCGACGACGATCCCTTTGCCCCCCGACCCGTCCACGGGTTTGACGACAAGCTCGGCGAGGCGGTCGAGCACCTCGGCGAGGGCTTGGGGTTCTTCCAGGCGCCAGGTGTCGACGTTGGCGAGGATCGGTTCTTCACCCAGGTAGTACCGGACCATGTCAGGCACGTAGGTGTAGACGAGCTTGTCGTCAGCGACCCCGTTGCCCACAGCGTTGGCGACGGTCACCGTGCCTTTGCGCGCACAGGCCATGAGACCGGGGCAGCCGAGCAACGAGTCCTGGCGGAACACGACCGGGTCGAGGTAGTCGTCGTCGACACGGCGGTAGATGACGTCGACGCGGCGGCGCCCGTGGGTCGTGCGCATCCACACCCGCCCCGAGGCGCAGAACAGGTCGGGGCCTTCGACAAGCTCGACACCCATGAGCCGGGCCAGCAACGTGTGCTCGAAGTACGCGCTGTTGTACACCCCGGGGGTGAGCACGACGACGGTCGGGTCGTCGACCCCCGCCGGCGCCGCGGCCTGCAGCGCGGCGAGCAACCGGTGCGGGTAGTCGGCGACCGGTGCGATCCGCAGCGCCGCGAACAGCTCGGGGAACGACCGGGTCATCGCCTGGCGGTTCGACAGCACATAGCTGACCCCGCTGGGCACACGGACGTTGTCTTCCAGCACCCTCCACCCGGTGGCCCGGTCACGGATGATGTCGATCCCCGACACGTGCACACGCACCCCGTTGGCTGGGGCGATCCCACGCGCGGCACGCTGGAAGTGCGTGGACGAGACCACGACCGACCGCGGCACGACACCGTCAGCCAGCGCCCGCTGGGGCCCGTACACGTCGGCGAGGAACGCCTCCAGCGCCCGCACCCGCTGGCTGACCCCCGGGGCGACGTGCGCCCACTCGTCAGCGCCGACGACGCGGGGCACGACGTCGATGGGGAACGGCCGTTCTTGCCCGCCGACGTCGAACGTCACCCCCTGGCGCACGTAGGCGCGCGCGAGGGAGTCGGCACGGGCCCGCACGTCGTCCAACGACATCGGCGCGAGCACCTGGTGCACCTGCTGGTAAGGGCCGTGCACCTGGTCGCCAGCGACCATCTCGTCCCAGGCCGCACCGGCCCGGCACCCGTCGAAGAGGTCCATGCCGTGCACAGTAGCCGCTCGCGAGCGTCCCCGGACGCGGTCTGAGCACACGAACTGGTAGCATTGCCCACCGTGCCCGCCCTGGGCACCAGCGGTGTCCTGCGCACCGGCGGTCTTGGCGCTGCCGGACGTGGTTGTCACCACCGCACCCGCAGACCTGTCAGCACGTACGAGGAAGTCAACCTGTGGCGAACATCAAGTCCCAGATCAAGCGGATCCGCACCAACGAGAAGGCCCGGCAGCGCAACAAGGCTGTGAAGTCCGAGCTGAAGACCTACATGCGCAAGGTGCGCGAAGCCGTCGCCGGGCAGGACAAGCCCGCCGCAGTCGCTGCGCTGGCCGCCGCCTCACGCAAGCTCGACAAGGCGGTGTCCAAAGGCGTCATCCACGCCAACCAGGCCGCGAACAAGAAGTCGGCGCTGTCCCAGGCCGTCAACGCGATGTAGCCGGGACGAAGACAGTAGGGACGGTTCCTGTGTCTTGTGGACCACCGACGGCGTCGGTGGTCCACAAGACACAGGAACCGTCCCTACTGTCTTCGTCCTCGTCGTGATGTCTAGCGTTCGGTGACGCTGTCGGTCGACAGGTTCTTGTGCAACGGGTTGCCGAGCATCGCTTCTGTCGGGATCGTCGAGCGGACGCCTGCCTCGCGCAGCGCGTGGTCGAACGCGAGCGCAGCCTGGTCGGTCTGCCCGCGGAACAGGTAACGGTCACCCAGGTCGCGCCACACCTGGGCGGACTGACGGGTCGCCGACATCATG
>WRCL01000207.1 GCA_009783975.1 Micrococcales bacterium | reverse complement strand
CCCCCAGGTCCTGTCGATGATGGTCTACTCGGGGTACGCCATGGCCTATGCCCCCCTCGAGCCGGGTTCGACGAAGTTCGACGAGTACACGTGGCGCGACGGGAAGGTCACCCACAAACCAGCGCCGTCGCAACCCAAACCGGCCGACGTGCCGAAAATGCTGTTCGACCTCACCACAGTGGACTGGAGCGTCGTCGAGTCGTTGGTCGCCACCGTCGCTGCCCGCGTTCCCGAGGAGTCGGTCACCTATGTCTGGGCCCACCGCCCCGGCACGTTGTTCACGACGTACAGCACCGTGTTCACCCACGGCATCACAACCACGACGATGTTCTCCGTGGCGACCAGCGGCGACTACAACAGCTCGGGGTTCCACGCCGACGCACGCGGCAAGCTCGTCGACTGACCGTCACCGCTGTCCGATAAGTATTGTCGACGGTTCGTTGATCTGTTCGACGGTTTTACTGTCGAACAGATCAACGAACCGTCGACCAATTGCCACGCGAACCGTCCCCAGGCACGGCCGGGACTGGGTGGTCCACGGATACGGCGGGGGCGGGCCCGCAGCGTGGGTGCGGCTGCCAGGCTCGTGGGATGCCGATCCGACCGGGGGCTTCGCGCCCCGAACCGCCGTCCCTTCCCGACGTGTTCTTTGCCGACGTGCACCCACCGTGGGTGTGTGCTGAACGGGTGCGGCGCACACAGTGGGTGCGGCTGAGCCGCGGGGCCTACCTCCCGGTGGACGTCGTCGACCCGGTGCAGCAGGCGCTGGCGCGTGTGGTTGCGGTGGACCACCGTGCCGTGGGGCCGCACTGGTTCAGCCACACGTCGGCGGCGCTGGTCTGGGGGTTGCCGTTGCGTCACCTCCCACAGGTGTCCCACCTGCGTCAGCGCACCCGACCGTCGGCAAACCGCGACGTGTCGGTCGTCCGGCACGCCGGGCCGGTCGACACGGTGGACCAGGCGGTGGTCAGCGGGCTGCCGGTCACCGGGTTGTCCCTGACGGCCGCCGACTGCCTGCGCACGCTCGCACCGCTCGAGGCTCTGGTTGTCGCCGACGGTGCGTTGCGCGCCGGGGCAGACCGCGCGCGGATCGACGCCTTGCTCGCCGGCCGCCGGGGGAGCGGGGCTGTGCGGTGCGCGGTGGCCAGGGCTGTTGCCGCCGTCGCCGACCCCGGCGCAGAGTCCATCCCCGAGACCATCACCCGGTTCTGCCTGCTCGCTGCTGGGCTGCCCACCCCCCAGACCCAGGTCAGGGTGGCGACGGGTCAGGGGACGTTCTGGGCCGACCTTGGCTACCCGCAGTGGAAGCTGCTCATCGAGTACGACGGCCGGTCGAAGTACGACAACCCCGACGGGTTCCTGCGTGAACGAGACCGGCAGCGTGCGGTCGAGGCCGAAGGCTGGCGCGTGGTCCGTCTGACCCGAGAAGACCTGCGTGACCGCGCCCGCCTCGTTCGTCGCGTCCGGGCCGAGCTTCCTGGTGGTCTGCGCGTCACTGCCCGCCCGCACCTCACCTTCTGACCGGTCTGGCCACGCGAGGGCGCCGAGGCGACCTCACCCCGAAGTTCGTCCCTCACCGTAGCCCCGTCCGGGCCCGTGCGTTGCTGCGCGTCGGTGCTTGCGCTGATCTACACCGAGCGTATACGCTCGGTGTATGACGGCGGTGGACAGTGCAGACGTGCTGCTCGGGCTGCTGGGGACCGGTCCGAGCCACGGGTACGACCTCAAGCACGGGTACGACCGGCTGTTCGGCGGCGGGCGTCTGCTCGCCTTCGGCCAGGTGTACGCGACGTTGGCCCGGCTGCTCAGGCATGGGCTCGTCGAGCTGCTCGGCGACGAGGCTGGCGAGGGGCCCGACCGTAAGCGCTACGCCATCACCGCCGCGGGCCGCGACCGTGTCACCCAGTGGTTGTTCCGCCCAGACGTGCCCTCGCCGGTGCTGCAGTCGAACCTGTTCGCCAAGACGGTCGTCGCCCTGCTGCTCGGCGACGACGCTGACCGCCTGCTCGACGTCCAGCGCGCCGAGCACCTGGGCAGGATGCGCGCGCTGACAGCACAGAAACACGGCGCCGACCTGGCCACGGTGCTCGCCTGCGACCACGCCTTGTTCCACATCGAAGCGGACCTGCGGTGGATCGACCTCACCAGCGCCCGCCTGACCGAGCTACGCCAGGAGGTCGCGCGGTGAACGACATCGTCACCAGCACGCCGTTGCTCACCGCCCGGGGGGTGCACCTGTCTTTCGGGCTCACCCCTGCCCTGCGCGGGGTCGACCTGGATGTTCATCCCGGTGAGATCGTCGCGGTCATGGGCCCGTCCGGCTCGGGCAAGTCGACGTTGCTGCACGTCCTGGCCGGGGTGCTCGTCCCAGACCAGGGCACGGTCACCTTCGACGGGCGCGACGTGGGCGCGATGGGCGAGGCTGCACGGGCCCGGTTGCGCCTGGCCGAGCTCGGGTTCGTCTTCCAGTACGGCCAGCTGCTCCCGGACCTGTCGGCAGCGGACAACGTCTCGTTGCCGCTCATGCTCGCCGGGGTGCCCCGCAAAGACGCGCTGGGCCGGGCCCGCACCTGGCTGCAGCGCCTCGACCTGGCCGACGAGGCGCACAAGCTCCCCACGCAGATGTCCGGCGGCCAGGCCCAGCGTGTGGCCGTGGCCCGGGCGTTGGTCGGCAACCCGCGTGTGCTGTTCGCCGACGAGCCGACCGGGTCCCTGGACTCCCTGGCTGCAGAGAAAGTCATGACGACGCTGACCGACCTCGCCCGTGCCGCCGGGACGACGGTCGTCCTGGTCACCCACGACCCGCGCACCGCTGCGTATGCCGACCGTCACGTCACCGTCCGCGACGGGCGCGCCACGGCCGGGGTCGTGTCATGACGAACCTGCTGCCGCTGACGTGGTTGGTCGCCGGGGGTGTGCGTGGGGGCCGGGCCCGGCTGGCTGGGACGGTCGCGGGAGTCGGGCTCGGGGTCACGTTGCTGCTGCTGCTCGTCGGGGCGGTCCAGGGGCTGGCCGCACGGGCTGAGCGCTCGGGCTGGACCGACCCAGCAGGTGGGTCGCAGATGGTGTTCGCCAGGGACGTCGACCTCGCCGACGACGAGGTGCTCGTCTACGGCAGGTACTGGCTCGACGAGCGCTTCCGCGGGCGCACGATCACCCGGGTCGACATCGCCGCGACCCCCACCTCGACAGTCAAGGTCCCGGGGGTCGGCCGGGCACCGGCACCGGGTGAGTACTACGCCTCACCGGCCCTGGCGCGCCTCATCGCCGCGTACCAGCCCGACGAGCTCGGCAACCGGTTCGGCGTCCCAGCCGGAGTGATCGGCGAGGACGGCCTGGCCAGTCCCGACTCGCTCGTCGTCGTCGTCGGGGCCGACCTCGGCGACGACTGGGCCGGAGAGGTTCTCCACGAGCTGCGCGCGGCACCGTTCCCCACCATGGGGTACCAGGTGATGGCGAGCATCGGCGGTGCGGCGGTGCTGTTCCCGGTGCTCGTGCTCATCGGGATCGTCGCCAGGCTGGGCCAGGCGGCCCGCGCTGACCGTCTCGCGGCGTTGCGGCTCATCGGCGCCACACCGCAGCGGGTCGCGACCGTCGCCAGCATCGAGACCGGTGTGGCGACGCTGCTCGGAGCCATCCTTGGGGCGGTGGTGACCTGGTTGCTCGTGCCGCTGGCAGCCCGCATCCGGGTCGAAGACGAACGGTTCTTCGCCTCTGATGTGCGGGTGGGCGCCGCGACCACGGTGTGCGTCGTCAGCGTCACCGCGGTGGTCGGGGCGTTGGTCGCCTACGTCACGGCCCTGCGTGCCGGCATCGGGCCACTGGGCGGGAGCAGGGAACGCCACGAACGCCGTCCGCGCGTGGTCTCGGTGGTGCCGTTGGCGGCAGGGATCGTGGTGCTCGGGGTGATCCGGGCCAACGGCGACCACTGGTATGGCAGCTGGCTCCTGCTCGGGTTCGTCGGGGGGTTCGCCCTGATCGCGTTTGGTGTCGTCCTCGCCGGGCCGTTGGTGACCGTGTGGGCAGGCCGGTTCATGGCGCGACGCTCACGCGGTGTGGCTGGGGTTCTCGCCGCGAACCGGGTGGTCCAGCACCCACGTGCGACCTTCCGGTCGGTCAGCGGCCTGGTCATCGCCGTGTTCATCGTCTCGATGCTTGCGATGGCCGTGACGACGTTCAACTCCGACGACGTCGTCACGGCACCGGCGGACCAACGTGTCCCGCCCGACGTGCTCGTCGCACCCCTGCACGATCTTCAGGGCCTCGACGAGGTCCTCGTGACGCTCCAGGCTGCGGCTGGGGTGCGCCATGCCGTCGTCGCGGCGTGGGACGAGACCGGGTGGTTCGTCACCGCCGCCGACGCGTCCGCGCTGGGAATGCCCGTCACCGGTGCGGCCGGTGTGCACATCGACGACGAGTACTTCCAGAACAGGGCGGTCACCGGGCCGGTCGTGCGCCCTGCGACGACCCGCCAGGTGTCTGACGAGGCGGCGCGCATGGTCATCGTCGTGACCGACGGGAGCCCAGCCGCTGTGGAACGTGCCCGGACGGCGTGCGCACAGCTGAACACCTCGGGGGCAACGACCCGTGCCGAAGACGCTGCCGCCCAGCGTGAGACGTTGCTCGCCAGCTATGCCAGGCTCGGAAACCTCGCCATCCTCGTCGCCACCGGGGTCTG
>WRCL01000206.1 GCA_009783975.1 Micrococcales bacterium | reverse complement strand
TGGTGTCCCGGCAGGAGCCCCAGACCTGGGCGCTTTCGCTGCTGCCAATCCGGCTTTCGCGGTCGCCGGGCACAAGGTTGGCGACACCGGCGTGACCGGTGTCCTTGCGGCGAACACCTCGGGCTGGCCCGTGGGTGCGACGTTCACCTACCAGTGGACCCGTGATGGGCAGAAGATCGACGGGGCTACCGCTGCGTCGTACGCCCTGACCGCGGCCGACTCTGGCACGGACGTCGGTGTGGTGATCTGGGGAGCTGTGGACGGCGTCACCGCCTGGGAGTGGGGCGAGGTCGGTGTGGGCACGATCACGGGCAACCCTGCTGACCAGACCACGCCGGGCACAACCACGCCGGGCACGACCACGCCGGGCACCCCGCCCGACCAGTCGAAGCCGCTGGCCGCTACCGGTACCACTGCGCTGCTGGTCCTGGCTGCCGCGCTGGCCCTGCTGGCGGGCGGCGCCGGTGTACTGCTCGTGCGTCGCCTGCGCTCCGTCTCCTGACCGTCGAAGCTGAACGACCCCTGGTGCCCCACAACAGCGGGCACCAGGGGTCTCGGCGCTCGCGACGTGTGCGGCTTCATCAGTAGCGATCGTCCTGGCGGTAGCGGCTCTGCAAGAACGACGGCATCGCTCGAGCGGCTGCCACGTCGATCGAACGTCGGGTGGACGCCCTGCTGCGTCATGTGGCGACGCTCGGTCTCACCCGGTGTTCTTCCTGCTCGTGGCTTACATCGAACGAGCGTCCGGCTTCCTCTTCGGTGAACTAGCGGAACGTGCCCCCTGTGGGCGGGCCCGCACGTGTCGCGAGCGACCACGGCTCGGCCTTGTCGGGCACAGGTGTCCCAGAGAGCGGCCCTTGTGCGACAACGTCCGAACCCTGGAGGCGCCAACACCCTCGACTGGGAGCGGCTGGCGGCGCTGGTGCGGCAGTCGGCTCGCTATGGTCGTCAGTAGTGGTAGCGGCCTTGCAGGAACTCCACGCGGTCGTCGAGCACGCGGTACACGCAGCGGTGCTCCTGGGTGATACGCCGTGACCAGACGTCGGGGCCGAGATACTTCAGCGGCTCGGGTTTGCCGATCCCGTCGAACGGGTCTCGAAGTGTCGCTTTCACCAGCTCCAGCAGACGTCGTGCGGTGCGGCGGTCTGTCGTGACCCAGTGCAGCAGGTCTTCGAGGAACTCGCGGTGGCAGACCATCAGACGGTCAGGGATGTCCGTCCCCTTCCACCAGGTGTTCTAGTGCTGCCAGCGTCATAGGCTCTACAGACGTGGTGCGCGAGCGGTTCAGCGCGGCCAGCAGCCGTTCGGCGTTGGCCGAGGAACGTAGCAGGTGGGCGGTCTGCTCAAGGCTGGCTAGCTCGTCGGCGGCGATCATCGCCACGTCGCCGCCGTTGCGCCGTCGGATGGTGACGACCTCACGGTCGTCCACCACGCGGTCGAGCAGCGACTTCAGTGACTGCCGGGCGTGTGAGTAGGTCGTCTCGATGGCCATGACGCGCTCCTTCTTGTACAGGGTTAGTGTACACCTAGCGACGAGACATGGGAAGGCAGGCGTCGGTGAGACGAGCCGTAGATCGGCCGTGATGGTCTCGGGGGGCTTGTGAGGTGAGCGACCGTGGCTCGGCCCTGCCGAGCACGGGCGTCCCAGAGTGAGCGGCCCTTGTGCGCCAACGTCCGAACCCTGGAGGCGCCAACACCCTCGACTGGGAGCGACTAGCGGCGCTGGTGCGGCAGTCGGCGGGTGCGACCCGCCCCATGGTCACCAGCAGTGGTAGCGGCCCTGCAAGAGGTCCACGCGGTCGTCGAGCACGCAGTACACGCACCGGTGCTCCTGGGTGAGGTGCCGTGACGGGGAGGTGACGCGATTCCCTCCGTCGGCCTATACTTAGGCATAGGTCGACGGAGGTGATCACGATGACTCCTGTTCGGGAGGTCAGCCTGTTCCGCAACGGCCGCAACCAGGCGTTGCGGGTGCCGCGGGAGTTTGAGCTGCCTGGTGAGACGGCACTGATGTACCAGGATGGGCCCAGGCTCGTGATCGAGCCGAAACCTGCCGAGACGCTGGCTGACTTGTTCGCGCGCTGGGACGACCTCGACGTGCCGTTCCCGGTGGTCGAGGACGAACCCGTGCCCATGGACGAAGAGGTCTTCTAGCTGTGGCTGCGCCAGTGTTCATGCTGGACACGAACATCGTCTCGGATGCCGTCAAGCACCCGGACGGACCGGTGGCCCACCGGTTGGCAGACCTGCTGCCCGGCCAGGCTACGGTCAGCGTCGTCGCGGAAGGCGAGCTGCGTTATGGCATCGCTCGAGCGGCCGCCACGTCGATCGAACGTCGGGTGGACGCCCTGCTGCGTCATGTGGCGACGCTCGGTCTCACCGAGCCGGTAGCGCGCCGGTACGGGGCAGTCCGGGCCGAGCTGGCCCGGCAGGGCACCCCCATCGGCATGAACGACTTGTGGATCGCTGCCCATGCCCTCGAGGCTGGACTCACCCTTGTCACCGACAACGAGCGGGAGTTCCGTCGCGTCCCTGGGCTGGTGGTCGAGAACTGGCTCCGCCCATCGACCGAGTGACGAGTGCACGCCCGACGACCCAGACCGGGAGATGGTCCCCCCGAACACGGCACCTGGCTTGCCACCCGGCAGGCACAGAGCCCCAGAACGAGCGGCCCTTGTGCGACAACGTCCGAACCCCAGGCCCAGCAACGATCCCGATTGGGAGCGACTTGCGGAGTTGGTGCGCGAACTCGCGGACGCGTAGAGCCTGTGTCGCGTCGCCCGACGCATCGCGTAGCCAAACGCAGCCGCCTGACCAGAGGTGGACGGGTCGATAAGGGACGGGACTCTCTACCTGTTCCGGGTGGCGCCAACTGCTTGGGTGACTGGCCATGCGCCGCCGCTGGCTGTGAGGGACGATGGTCGCACAGAGAGTCCACTGCACACTGACAACCAAGGAGGTTCCAAGTGCAGAAATCCAGTCCAAAGCAGTTCAACGCAGTGTTAGAGAAGATCCAAGAGACTGTAGCAAATAACCCGGACATGGGTGCCCTTCGCAATCATGTAGGAGACATTGCTCGCGAGTTTGCCGCCAAGGACGCTTTCGACTTCGACAACGAAGGTCGATTGAAACTCTCGTACACGGCCTGGCATGACTGGCTGTTCACTGGTGGGGACAAGAAATATTTGGAATGATTCGGTTCCTGTCGTCTTGAGCGTCTGTTGTGCACCGCCCGACCGATCACCTCGACGCCGATCCGACGAGCGCACCTGTCAGCCACGCCGCCGACGTCCACAAGCGCAACGCATCATCGCCTGCTGGCGCTGATCTTCTTGCTCGGCGCGAGACTCTACAGAACACAAAAACTCGCCTCCATTGCCCTACAAACTCCCTCATGGTAAAATAAGTACATGAAAGAAACCAAGTCCAAGCGCTCTCAGCAGGTCAAGCAGGCCGTCGCCAACCAGCGGCTAGAGGGTTTGGTTGTGTCTGAGGACGCCAAGCGCATCGCAGACAACTACGTCGTCGGCAAGGCGTCCGCAGAAGAGACGGCCAAGAAGATCCGCGATCGCTTCGGGATCGCAACTAAATGACAGACTTTGTCGATCCGTATTTTGATTCGACCATCGGCGACCTGCGAAACCTGCTCGGCGCCACGTCACCTGTCGAACTGAGGGCGCTCGAACCGCAGGCCGTCTTCGCCAACGAACTGGAACTGCCGGACATCGGCATCACCCGCAGCAACGACCTGATCGAACTGTGTGCCATCCACGCCCAGTTGTTCAAGGGCGTGTACGACTGGGCGGGCCACGTCCGCACCGTGGACATCAAGAAGAACCGCGACGACGCTGGGTTCTTCTTGCCGGTCGGCTACATCGAGCGAGCGTCCGGATTCTTGTTCAGTGAACTGGCGGACGAGAACGGGCTCAAGGGCTTCGCCAAGGACAAGTTCGTCGAGCGCCTGGCCTACTACTACGACCAATTGAACTACATCCACCCGTTCCGTGAAGGAAACGGCCGGTCGCAGCGTGTCTTCTGGACACGAGTCGCAGCAGACGCTGGCTACCTGATCGACTGGGACAAGGTCGTTGGTGACGAGAACGACCGGGCGTCGCGTGCGGCGATGGAGGACGACGACCGAACGGTGTTGGTGGCGATGTTGGGGCGGATCGTCAGGCCGGTTTGAGCCTCCGACTGCATCTCCGATCGGTCGTCCGTTCGCGTTGAGACGAGAGCCGCCACCACCAGCGTGGACAGGCTAAATTCGTGCACGAATGACTACAGTTTTCTGGTAGTCGAAACGTGTCGCGGGACGACGAGCCTAGGAGGCTGTTGAAGAACGGCCTGGTCTGGTCGGCCTGGGATTTGGTGGTGTGGCCGGGGTTGGCCATGGTTGGGTCGGGTCGTGGGTCTGGGTGGGCTGTGGGGTTGGTGGTTCGGCTGTGGTGGGCTGGTACAGCGGCCACGGCGACGGTCAGACCGCCCAGTGCCTCGAAGTTCCTCAGCAGTGTCTTCCGCGTGTCTGCCCAGGTGCCGTGCCGTGCAGCAACCTCGAAACCGAGTGCACTCCGGATGCGTGCCGCCGCCTCGATGGGACCAAGGTTCGCGGCGGAGCCCACGAACTCCAGTGGCTCTGCCCCGAGACCCAGCGCGTAGTCGCGGTACCACTCCTGCCGCCGTTG
>WRCL01000205.1 GCA_009783975.1 Micrococcales bacterium | reverse complement strand
TCTTGGGTGCTGTTTCGGCGTGAGTTTGGTCATTTGCTTCGTGTGTGAGTTCGGTCGAGGTGCTGTGGGGTGCGCCACGGCGTGGCGGGTTGCCTGTCGTTCGGGTCGACCACTGGTGGCAGTGATGTCGATGGTTCCGCAGTGATGTCGATGCCTCGGCGGTGATGTCGACGGTTCAGCCCTCGACATCACCGCCGAGGCATCGACATCACTGCGGAACCATCGACGTCGAATGGGCCAGGTGTGCGGAGCGTGAGATCGGCGACCAGCATGTGGGACACTCGGTTGGTATCTACCGCCGCCGCCCAGCTCCACGACACGGTGCGCCGGTTCGACGTGCCTGCAAGCACGTCGGCCCTGGGGAGACATCGCCACACGCGCTGACAGGCCACAGTCCCACGACGCCGGGTGAGCTTGCCGGACGCTGAGTGCTGCGACAACCGCGACAACTACGGCGGCGAGTCACGGTCGGGGCGACTGCTCATGTCTTGCCTGGTCAGCGTCGGGACGCGTGGCGGTGTCCGGCGCCGACCTGGCCGTCGGCGGCTCGGCCACGTGACTGCCCCCAGGGTTGTGCCGGGTGCCGGGGCTGACCTTCGCCCTGTCTGTGCCGCCTGGGCTGTTTCGGGCTCGGGAGGTGGTGGTGACCTGGGTGAACGTCGGAGACGCCGGTGCGCGCCGGCAGGCGTTATGTATGCGGTGTGTCCACCGTTAGGGTGATGAGATGAGATACACGCGGGTGGCGGTCGTCGGGGTGTTGTGCTTGGTGCTGGTTGGGTGCACCGGTTCGGGCGGTGGAGGGGATGCGCCGGGCTCTGGGTCGCCGGGGGCTGTTGGTGACCTGACCGCGGAAGGTTGGTCAAGGGGGGCGCGTTGATGAGGGCGGTGGTGCACCCGGTCGAGCGCGCAGGCGACCATTCGGTGCTCACTGTCGACTACACCATGCCCGACGGGCCGACGGCCTACACGTGCCCTGCCTCGATGGTGTCGTCGGGGACGCCGCCTCTTCACTCACGGGTGCGTTTGTTGGACCTGCCGGGGGGTAGGGTCTGGGTGCCGGGGCACATCCGCAACGAGTCGGGGAGTACAACCTGGACCTGTCCAAACGTCGTGCAGCGTCGGTGGCTGAGCGGATGCGAACGACGCTGGGTGCGTCGTTCACGGTGGTCGAAGACGGCAAGGGCAAGTCTGAGCCGGCGGTGGAAGGCACGAGCGTAGAGGCGCGGGCGGCCAACCGGCGGGTGGAGATCTCGTTCACCGCCCACGACGCTGTCAATCTGCCAGGGGCGTCGCAGCCCCCCGACACGGCAGGTCCCGTGGGCAAAGGCCACGACACGCTGACCTACTCGTGGGGCTCAGGCACGTCGACGTTCACGGTCCAGGCCCGCTCGGTTGTGCGCCGTGAGGGGTACTTGGTGGGCACGCTCGTGCTCACAGCCGTCACCAAGGAGGGGGTCCTTATTGGGCTCTTTGGCCGCGACGTCAACCTCTCGGGGCAACGCGAGGGCGACTGGTGGCACCAGAGCCCGAAGCGTGACGCTGCTGGGACCCCAGGGCCGTGTGTTCCCGACCCGGTTCTGCAGGGACGACAAGGTCCGCCTCGTTGCCGACACGGGTTTCGACTACTCGATGGAGCCCGGGGACGTGACGGTGTACACCATCTTGTGGCCTGACACCGGCCAAGACGTGGTGACGGTTGACGTGCCCGAACGGTTCCGCATCACCGACATCCCGGTCGAGGCGGGCTGACCCCGAGACACTGGGGACGGTTCCTATGTCTTGCCTGGTCAGCGCGTCGGGACAGGCCTACATCGCGGGTGCTGGGGCATCCCCCGGCCGTTCCGCGGCTGTCAGCTTCACGGTGGCGCGAGCAGGGTGTTGTAGGTGGCCGTGAGCTGGGCAAGCACGTCGGAGGCGGTGGGCAGGCGGGCCGCTTGGGTGGCCGACGCCTGGGCGCGGACCTGGCGGTCGGAGTCGCAGGCCAGCAGACGGGCCAGGGCGGTGGCGAGCTGGCGGGGGTCGCCATAGGGGACGAGGACGGCGGCGTCGCCAGTGACTTCGCGGGTACCGCCAACGTCCGTGGCCACAACTGGGACGCCGAGCTGGAGGGCCTCTTGGACGACGAGGGGCTGGCCTTCCCACACCGAGGTGGAGCACAAGACGTCGCAGGCGGTCATGAGGTCAGCGATGTCGTCGCGCCGGCCCAGCAAGGTCACAGGTGCGCCCGTGGCGATGATCTGCGCGGTGAGCTCGTCGCGCAAGGGGCCGTCGCCGGCGACGACCCACGACACTGGGCGGTCGTCGTCGGGCAGGTGCGAGCACCGGGCCGGCGGCACTGGGTCACTGTGCGACGCGTCACTGTCCGATGCGTCACTGTGCGGTGGGTCACAGTGCGGTGGGTCACCGTCGCACGGGTCGCCGAGCATCGCGGCGGCTTCGACGAGCAGGTGGAGCCCCTTTTGCGGGGCGAGGCGGGCGACGGTGAGCACGAGCAGCGCGTCGTCGCCGACGCCCAGGTCGGCGCGCACCTGCGCGGGCGTTCGTGCGGGGGTCGGGCGCGGGGGGGCCGGGACCAAGGCCCGCGAGGCGTGCCGCGCACCGCGCAGGCGGACCCGTTCGACGAGGTCCGAGGAGACCCCCAGGCAGATGCCAGCGCCCCGGGCGACGGTGCGCTCGAGCACCGAGGAGACCACGCGCACCATCGGTGACCCGACCGGCAGGTTGTGCAACGTCACGACCACCCCAGGCCGGGACCGGCGGCGCACGCTGCGTGCGGCGAGCACCGCGACAGCCCCCGCACGCAGACCATGGGCGTGGACGACGTCGGCGCCCCGGGCCAACCGTCGCACCGTGCGCAGCACCGCGACGTCCGACACCTGGGGGCGGTCGGCGAGGTTCATCACCACATGTGTGACCGCGTCGTCGGCGACGACGTCCGCCCCGGCCGGTGCGGCGACCACCACCTGGCACCCCGCCTGGGCCAACAGCCCCGACACCTCCCGGACGTGGCGTTCGACCCCCCCGGCGGCCGACCCCATCACCTGCACGATCCGTCTGCTCATCCCCCCAGTGTGAAGCATGACGCCTGCGCTGCCGCACCGGCGCCCACCGGTCGTCGGCGTTCGCCGGGGCAGCGCGTGCCCCGGCGGCCGACCTCCCTGGACTTGGTGGTGTTCGTGTGGTGGGCTAGGAGCATGATCCGTCGTCCATCGATGCGCCAGGCGTTGCTCACTGTCGGGGTCTTGGGGCTGGTGAACCTGCCGGTCCTGCGTGCTGCGTGGCTCCACTTCGGGGCCACCGAGGCCGAGCTGGACGCCGCGCTGCCCGGCGACGACCTCGTGCAGGACGCGAACCTCGTCGCCACCAGGGCCGTGACCATCGCCGCGACACGCGAAGAGGTGTGGCGGTGGGTTGTGCAGATCGGCGCCGACCGTGGCGGGTTCTACTCCTACGACCTGCTGGAGAACGCCATCGGGTGCAACGTCCGCTCCGCTGACCAGGTCGAAGAACGCTGGCAGCACCTGGAACCCGGCGACCGGGTCCACCTGCACCCCCAGACCTGGCTCGAGGTCGCCGAAGCGACCCCGGGGCGGGCCCTGGTGCTGCACGGCACCGACCCGATGCCCGACTTCAGCTGGGCGTTCGTCCTCAACCGTGCCCCGCGCGACGGAACCCGCCTCATCATCCGCGAACGCTACGGATACCGCTCAGGCTGGGACGGCCTGGTCGCCGAACCGATCTGCGTCGCCAGCTTCATCATGACCGAAAAGATGATGCGCGGAATTCGGGCGCGTGCCGAGCTTGGGGTCCGGCCGGGGTGAAGCTGGTTGTGGTCCGCGGGGGGTGCCTGCGCCCGGCTGACGCCGTTCTTTCTGCCAGGCGCAATGCCAGCGCGCCGCGCAGGCACCCCAGCCCGCTCGTCGGTTCCGCACGTTGGGAGGTGGGTCGTGGGGCGGGCTGGGGCGGGGAAGGTGTCGCCCTGACCAGGCAAGACATAGGAACCGTCCCCATGTCTCGGGATCAGCCCGCCTCGACCGGGATGTCGGTGATACGGAACCGCTCGGGGACGTCGATCGTCACCGTGTCTTGGCCGGTGTCTGGCCACACGATGGTGTACATGACCGAATGCCCAGGCTTGTACTCCCAGTTCCCGCAAAACGTGTCAGCCACGATGGACACACCGTCGTCATCCCTCCAGAAGCGGGCAGGGAAGACACGGCCCTGGGGCCCGAGCAGCATCACGTTCTTCGAGCTTTGATACCCCGAGCCACGCTCACGCTGCCCCGAATAGTTCCGGTCCTCACCCGCGAGCCCGAACACGACCCCTTCCCTCGTGACGGCTGTGAACACGAGCGTGCCCACCAGGTACCCCTCACGGCGCACAACCGATCGGGCCTGGACCGTGAAGGTAGAACCACCCGAGGAACCCCACGAGTAGGTCAACGTCTCATGGCCTTTGCCCACAGGCCCTGTCGCCTCGGGGGCCTTCGACGCCCCTGGCAGGTCGACAGCGTCGTGGGCGGTGAACGAGATCTCCACGCGGCGGTTCGCCCAGGTCACCACCGCGTCCCAAACCCGACACAGCCCAGGTGGCACACACAGGACGAAGGCAAGCCCCGGCCCACGGGACAACCCCGGGGCAGTCACGTGGCCGAGCCGCCGACGGCCAGCTCGGCGCCGGACACCGCCACTCGTCC
>WRCL01000204.1 GCA_009783975.1 Micrococcales bacterium | reverse complement strand
GACGAGCTCGTCGACGTTGCTGGCGCCGTCGTCCTCGCAGATGCCGACAGCTCCCGCCTCTAGACAATGGGGACGGTTCCTACATACCGCAAGACAATGGGGACGGTTCCTACCGTCCTGACTGTCCAGGACCCTCCCCACCCCCGGCGCCGACGAGCTGTGGCGCTCCCAGCACCATCTTCGACGCGATACTCGGCATATCTTCACGCTCGTCCCCCCCCATCGTACCCCGTCCCCGAGCACCCCCAGCGCGAGTTCGATGGGTACATGATGAGTTCGACGGTTGCATGACGAGTTCGATGATTAAATTGTCGAACTCGCAATGCAACCATCGAACTCGCACCGCCTGATAGCGCCCCGACATCGACGAGAAGGAAGCTCCCGATCCCCAGCTCCACACCCCACGCCCGCAGCCCCGCGGCACCTGCGAGGTGCTCACGCAGGTCGCCGGCAGGATCAGAACCCATGGCACCGAGAGATCAACGGCCTTCCATCATCTCTCTCCTCGCCGAACATGGACCTTGACCTCACCGACCGACCAAGCACCCCGCGGCGCCAGCGGGGACCGACACCTCGACCCGTCGTGCCTCATGTGGCGCTGCCCGCGAACTGGTTGACCGTCGCGGCCGTGCCACATATACTTGCACATATACTTGGCACGTCGCTGGAGGTCGCCATGCCGCAGGTCACGTTGTACCTGGATGAGGCTACCCAGGCACTGCTCACCGATGCTGCGCGCGCCGACGGGGTGTCGAAGAGCCGCTGGGTGGCCGAGCTGATCCGCAAGCAGGCCCATCCCTCCTGGCCACCGCAGTGGCTGGCACTGGCTGGGAGCTTCGCCGACTTCCCGCTGCGTGACGACCTGCCTGAGCCCAGCACCGACGACGTCGCGCGCATCGGGTTCTGACCATGCACGTGCTGGACACCAACACCATCAGCTACTTCATGCGCGGCGACCCGCACGTGGTCCCCCGCCTGTGCGACCTGTCCCCCGCCGACGTCGGCGTCCCCGCGGTCGTCGTGTACGAGCTGCGCTACGGCCTGGCCCGCCTGCCCGCCGACGCAGCCGAACCCCGCCTGGCAGCCCTGCAGACGCTGCTCGCCCCGATGACCATCCTCGACTTCGACGCACCCTGCGCCGAGCACGCCGCCGGTATCCGTGCCCACCTGGAGTCCCGGGGCGAACCCATCGGCCCGCACGATGTGCTCATCGCCGCCACTGCCGTGCGCCACGGCGCGGTCCTCGTCACCCGCAACCTCCGCGAGTTCTCCCGGATCCCCGACCTACGCGTGGTCAGCTGGCACGACCAGCCGTGAACCGTTTCTCAGCCAGCCTGAACCTCGGGTGGCTGCACCTCGTCGCTCACCTTCTCGTCGATTTCGATCAGCCATACCACGGCCTCGGCTCCACCCACCGAGCCTGGATCATGATCGATAGTTCTGTGGTGAGTTCGACAGTTTGGCGGTGAGATCGACATTTAAACTGTCGATCTCACCGCAAAGCTGTCGAACTCACCACAGAACCTTCTCCGCGCAGGACAATGGGCGGACAATGGGCCCGGTTCCTGCCCTGGCGCGACGTCCCCCATGCGCGGCGCCGACGAACGCCCCGATCCGAACGCTTGGGTCAGGGCTGGTCGGTGAGGACGAACCCGGACATGTTCGTCGTCATCTGGGTCGACGCTTCGCTCAGTGCGGTCGACGCCGCGGCAAGGCCTTTGGTCGTCGTCGCGGTGCCCTGGGCGGCTTCGGCGATCGCGGCGAGGTGGGCGCTGATCTCGTCGGCGCCAGAGGCGGACTGGCCGGCCGAACGTGCGACCTGGTCGGTGGCGGCGTTCTGCTGGGCGACGGCTTCGGCGATGGTCGCCTGGTGCTCGTTGACCTGTTCGACGGCTGTGGCGATCTGGGCGATCGAGGTTGCGGTCGACGTCGTCGCCTTCTGGGTCGCAGCGACCCGCGAGGTGATGTCGACGGTCGCCGATGATGTGGCGTCGGCGAGGTCTTTGACCTCACCAGCGACGACGGCGAACCCGCGGCCAGCCTCCCCGGCCCGGGCGGCCTCGATCGTCGCGTTGAGGGCCAGCAACCGGGTCTGCGCGGCGATCGCGTTGATCGTCGCGACGACGTCGCCGATCTGCTCGGACGCCGCACCAAGCCCGTCGATCTCGTGCCTGGCCTGGCCGGCAGCAGCCACCGCCTGGGCTGCCTGGTCGGCGGCCTGGTGGGCGGACGCGGCGATACGCGCGATCGACGTGCCCATCTGCTCGGCGGCTGCGGCAACCTGCTGGGTCTCGGCCGTCACCTGCTGGGCGGCGGCCACGGCGACAGCCGTCTGCGCGCCGGTGCTTTCCAGCACCTCCGACAGCGTGCGCTGGTCGCGTTCGAGGGCCTGCGCGGCACCGGCGACGACCCCGGCGGTGTGCCGGGCCCCGACGATGACCGTCGCCAGCCCGGTCCGTGCTTGGTTCACCGCGCTCGACAGTGTGGCGATCTCGTCGCGCCCGTCCACAGGCACGTCCACGGTGAGGTCGCCGTCAGCCATCGCCGTCAGCGACTGGACCGCAGCGGCCAGGGGGCGCCGGATCGACCGGCTGGTGATGGTCACCACGACGATCGTCACCAACCAGCCCGCCAGCCCCAGCCCGATCGCCAGCCACCGGGTGACCGTCGACGCCCGTTCCGCATCAGCCTCAGCAGCGGTCCGCTGGCCTTGCAGCGACTCGGTCAGAGCCCCGGTGGTGTCGAGCAGGTCAGCCCACGCGGTGTCCAGCGGTCCGTTCACCGTGTCGTTCGCCCGGAGCGGAGAGCCAGGGTCGCCGGTGGCCAGGTCGGCGACCATCTCGTCGTACAGCTCGAAGTACGTGACCCACTGCTCGTGCAGCGTCGCCAGCAGCGTGGCATCGGAGCCGGCGAGGTCGCTGGCGTCGAGCGTGGCCAGAGCCGTGGCGACCTCGTCACGCGACTGCTGGATCCCGACGATGTTGTAGGCGTCGTCGGCGGCAGCTTCGGCTGGACCGAGGACGAACGCGTCAGCGACGACGTAGCCCATCCACCCGGCGATATCCGCGTCCAGGTAGGCGAGCTCTTGGACGACCTGGATCTGGTCGGTCAGCTGCGAGCTGCGCACGTTCGCCCGGTTCTGCGCCGGCGACCCAACCATCGGCACTGCGACCACCGCGACGAACATCAGCGCGACCAGCACCGCGAGCATCACCATACGCGTGCGTATCGTCAGGCGGTTCATCACCTCTCCCGTCCTCCCCCACTTCATCGGATGACGGCCAGCGCCGGTGAGCAAACTCCGCGGAGAACGGCCCTTGACGAGCCGACAACAGCCGCGGGGCCTGCTGAACCGACGCTGGCGGAGGTACCTGTACATACTTGCCAGTACGACCTGCCCGTGGCGCACCTGACACACCTGTTCAGCACCGTGACGTGCCCATCCTGCGAAACGCCGTACCGCCTCTCCGACAGCCTTCGCGCGTAACCGCGGCGTGGAACCTTGGGGCCCGCTGCAGTCTCACGAACCGTGGTCGTACACGTCACCGAACTTCGCTTCGATGGCCAGGACGTGGTACACGCACCCATTGCGCACCCCGACCATCGGCAACTTCCCCGAATAGCGAAAGACCATGACCTTGTCGGTGCTGGCAAACGCGCCGTGGAGTGTCGGCTTGATCTGGTCCACATCGATGAGCTCGGACGGTGGTCAGGGCGTCCTTGGCAAGCTGCTGAACAGCGAGGGGCAGGCGGCGGGTCTCGCGCAGGGCGTCAGCGACGGCGGTGCGCTGGGCCAGGGAGGGCTCGGCGTACCCGGTCCAGACTACGCAACGACCGGCTCTCCGAACACGATACCGCTACCTCATATGACCTCCCTTGTTCGTGACACACCCCGTCCCCATTGCCCCCACCCAGCTGGGCACGTCCTTGTGGTTGGTTCGTGGACTGCGGTCGACGGCCCCCGGTATCGTCGAGGGATGGTGAACCCTGCGTTGCTGGCAAGCATCGACTCGCTCGATGCCGACGAGCTCGACGAGGTCATCGAATACGCCTCAACCAGGCGCATCGGCCCCATCGTCGTCACTGACGAGCACCGACGACCGCTTGAGTCACGCCGCCACGACCTCGACCCAGTCAGGTGGCTGTCTGACGACGAGTTCGACGCACGCCTCGACTCCTTGACCTCGTGACCACCGATGGCGGTACCGAAACACCGCACCCACCCGATCGACCCTGACAACCTCCTGTGTTCTCCAAGAACAGCTCTGTGCGCAAGATCTCGAGAACCACTGGTACCTCCACCGCGGGGCGCTCGGCAACCATGAACAGCGCCATCGAGTTGTCGGCGTCGTCGAGGTAGTCGTACCCGTTGTCCGTGACCCGTCCGTGTGTGAGTTCGGCGATCCTGTCCGGCACGACATACCTCAAGTCCAGGTCAGGGTTGTCCAGTGCTCCAGGAACCAGCCTCAGAGTCGCGAAGCCTTCGCTTGTACCGCCACTGTTCACCTGCCGGCAGCGCGGAGCCTCGTCACCAAGCTTGCCACCTGGGATTCGTCCAGACCGTATGCGGCGTATTCCTCGGGCTCGGCAGTGTCGGCAGCATCGAGCAGCTCGACCATGCCACGGGGACCAGCCTCTGGTCGGATACTGGCGAGGACTTCTTGCAGGGCGCCGACGTCCCAGCGGCCTGTGGCCAGG
>WRCL01000203.1 GCA_009783975.1 Micrococcales bacterium | reverse complement strand
GGTAACGACAGGAGCGAGATGACACCGCCAGACGAGCCGAAGCTGACCTGGCCTGGTCTCTCCGGCCCGGAGCAGGACCCGGGGTCCGACGGCGCTGCGCCGTCGCCTGCGCCAGGGTCCGACGGTGCCGCGCCTGCCCCGCGGGCCCCTGGCGCCCCAGGAGCGCCGGGTGGGCCGTTCCTCGCCCCGGGCGTTTTCCTCGGGCCGTCCGACGCTGTGCGTCCATGGGCGGTGAGCCAGGTCCCGTGGCCCGGCGCCCCAGGCGGAGCGGTGCCAGACGCACCGCCTGCGCCTGCACCACCGGCTCGGCCTGCACCGGCACCGGCGCCCCCACCGGCCCCGCCCGCACCGGCACCTTTGGTGTGGCCGGCACCGGCTCCTGCACCACCGCCGTCTGCCTCTCAGGCACCGGCACCTCCGGCTCCCCCGGCCCCGGCACCTCCAGCTCCCCCGGCCCCGGCGTCTGGCTATCCCACGCCGGCACCTACGGTCTCGTCTGCACCGGTGCCGCAGGTGCCGCCCCCGGCCCCGCCGGTACCGCCGGCTCCGCCGAGCCCTGCGTCGGCGAGACCAGCACCGCCGTCCGCGGGACCGGCGGCTGCACAGGTTCGGCCTGCTGGCCGCAGCCCGGTGTCTGCTCCGGGCACGTCCGCGGACGATCCAAGGACGTTCCCGACTCTGGCGATGTCCCGTGCTGAGCTGGACGCGCGGCTGGGGCAAGGTGCGGCACCTGCACCGCCTGGGCCGGCTGCGCGCGAGCCGGGTGCTCATGGCGGCGCACCCACACCAGTACCTGCGCCAAGCCCTGCACCGACAAGCCCTGCACCGACGCCGGATGTGCCTGAGCCCACGACGGTGGTGCGACCTGCTGCCGAGGCGGGCGTTCCTGCGTCGGATGTTCGGACCCCTGCACGGGGTGTGTCACCGGCACGAACGCCGAGTGTTCCTGCCGGTGCGTCTGCACCCGCGGCTGCGGCAGTGGTTGTGCCGGCGCCCGACGTGCCCAGTGCCGTCGAACCGCTGCCTGTGCAGGGGTTCGCCGGGCCCACGTCCAGCGCCCCTGTGCCTGCGTCGGGTGCGCCCGGACCGGGGCCGGGTGTGCCTGGACCCGCGTCGGGCGCCCCGGGTGGCGCACCTGCGCTTCGGGCGGGGCCGAGTGCGCCACCGCCTGGTCCGTTCGGGTTTGGGGCGCCGGCAGGGTCCTACCCTGGCCCGTCGGGACCGGTGGCGCCGGACGACGCACCAGGTCCCGGTGTGTGGGACGCGGGCTCGGAAAAGCGCCGCCGCAGACCGCTGCTCGCGATCGCGGCTGGTGTGCTTGTCGTCGCGCTCGCCGCCGGTGGGATCTGGGTGTGGAAGACCAAAGGGAGCGGTCCGGGCCCCGAGGCGAGCGGGGACGCTGCTGCGAGGGTTGTCACGGACTTCCTCGACGCGGTCGCCGCCGGGGACGCGACGACCGCGATGGGGTTCCTGGCCGAGAAACCTGACTCGACCGAGCTGCTCACCGACGACGTCCTCGCCGCGTCGAACGCCGCCGGCGGGCTGACGAACATCGACGTCGCGCCCGGTGCGTTCACTGACGACACCTGGCACGTCAAGGCGAGCTTCAGGCTGGGCTCTGCCGGCGTCGACCAGGTCTTCGAGGTCACCCAGCAGCGCGGCACGTGGGCGGTCGTCACAGGCACCGCGACGGTCGACCTGTCCGGCGGTGCTGGGACGTTGCCGCTGGCGGTCAACGGCCAGGCACTGTCGGACTCGTCGACGGCGGTGCTGTTCCCCGGCAGCTATTCGATCACTGTCGCCGGCGACGCCGCCAAGTACATCGCGTTGGGCACCGCGACGTTCCAGGTGACGAGCCTGGAGGCTGTCACACCCCCGACGATCTCGCCACAGCTCACCGCTGAAGGTGCTGCGGCGTTCCGCCGGGCGGTCCGCTCGGCGGTCGACGCGTGCGTGGCCTCGCCCAACCGTGAGTCTGGGTGCAACGACCCGGTGTTCGACATCCCCGAGGTCCTCTCCAACGGCACGGTGGTCACTGAAGGCACTGTCGAGCGCACGTTGAGCCCTGAGCTCGACGCGGCGCTGGACGCCCTCGAGCCCAGGCTCTACAAGACGAACCCTGGGATGGCGTTCGCCGCGGCTCCTGACGGGCTGCTGCACCTGGCCATCACTGGGGTCCTCGACGGCGTCACCGTCCAAGGCCTGATCCAGGACGGGAACACTGGTGCACTTGGCTTCGAGCTGCACACCCCCGTGGTCGACATGACCAACCCGGCGTTGCCGGTGACCTGGACCGGGCGGTAGCTAGCAGAAACGCTCGCCGCTGCCTGCGTGGAACAGGTGCTGCTCACCTGGGCGGATCTTCACTGCGATCGTCTCGCCTTTGTGCGGCACCTGGCGCGGGTCGACGCGGACGACGACCTGGGAGTCACCCTCGTCCTGGCCTGCCAACGACCCGTAGACGAACGCGTCGGAGCCGAGCTCTTCGACGATGACCACGTCGACACCGACCGTGTCGGTCGCCGGTTCGGCGACGTCGAGGGCCTCAGGGCGGAACCCGAAGGTGATCTGGCCGTTGTCGTCGGGGGTCATCGCCGAGACCACCTGCGCAGGCAGCGGCAGCTGTGCGCCGCCGACACGGACGGTGCTGCCGGTGACCGGGTAGGTGCCGATGTTCATCGCTGGGCTGCCAATGAACCCGGCGACGAACACGTTCGCCGGGGTGTCGTACATCTCCCGCGGTGTGCCGACCTGCTGCAGCAGCCCACCAGACAGCACAGCGATCCGGTCGCCCATGGTCAGGGCCTCGGTCTGGTCGTGGGTGACGTACACGGTGGTGACGCCCAGACGGCGTTGCAGCGAGGCGATCTGGGTGCGGGTCTGCACGCGCAGCTTGGCGTCGAGGTTCGACAGCGGCTCGTCCATGAGGAACACCTGCGGGTTGCGCACGATCGCCCGGCCCATCGCCACACGTTGGCGTTGCCCACCGGACAGGGCTTTGGGTTTGCGGTCCAGGTAGTCGCTGAGGTCGAGCACCTGCGCGGCCTCGGTGACGCGTTTGCGGATCTCGGCTTTGGGCGTCCCGGCGATCTTCAGCGCGAACCCCATGTTGTCGGCCACGGACATGTGCGGGTACAGGGCGTAGTTCTGGAAGACCATGGCGATGTCGCGGTCTTTGGGCGCGACGTTCGTCACGTCGCGCGGGCCGATGAGGATACGTCCGTCGTTGACGTCCTCAAGGCCGGCGAGCATCCGCAACGACGTGGACTTGCCGCAGCCAGAGGGCCCGACGAGGACGAGGAACTCCCCGTCGTCGATGTGCAGGTCCAGCGAGTCGACCGCGGGGCGTTCGGTGCCAGGGTAGACGCGCGTCGCGTGGTCGAAGGTGACAGTGGACATAGCAGGCCATTTCCCCTCACCGGCAGGTACGTGCCGGACGATCCGTCGTGAAGGTCAAGACGTGACCCGTGGTGGGCCGCGTCCACAGCCACGGCGCCAGCCGTCGCAGGTCCGCGGCCGAGGAGTCCCGTAGGCCCCGGACCCGTGCAGTATCACACGCACGCTCCACGGCGCTACGAGGCAGTGTCCGCGATGTCCCGGTATCGTCCGCGCAGGTCAGCCGGTTGGAGCAGCGAAAAGTCCCATGACTTGACCGCCGAGCGCCAGCTGTGCCGCGCTCAGTGCGACCTGGCCGTGCTCGAACGGGTCACATCGGTGGTCAACGCGTCGGCGAGCGCTTCGAGCGCGGTGACCAGGGCCTGCGGATCCGGTACCCGGTACTGTGCGAGCGTCTGCCCGGCGCCGACCTTGATCCCCACGTCCTGTGGACGCAGCATCGCCAGGGCGTTCTCGTCGGTGCGGTCGTCGCCGGCGTACACGACGACCTGTGCGCCCAGGGTGTCACGCAGCACCGCCACAAC
Source organism: Micrococcales bacterium (assembly GCA_009783975.1). Classification (GTDB taxonomy): domain Bacteria; phylum Actinomycetota; class Actinomycetes; order Actinomycetales; family Cellulomonadaceae; genus Cellulomonas. Next base: position 797 of record WRCL01000203.1, on the reverse strand, counting down.
GGTGCCTTTGTCCACGTCGGTGACCGACAGCTCGACGACGTCCTTGCCTTCGAGCACATGCGTGCCCAGCCGTGCCCCCACGGTGCGGGCCTGGGTCAGCACCTGCTCGGCGACCTCTGGTTCGGCGATGCGGGCGTGGATGACCACCGCCGCCGGTTTGGCCTCGACCCACACCCCGTCGCGCCCGCGGGCAACCGACGACAGCTGCGTGCCAGCAGCAGCGAGCAGGGCGTGCTGGGCTGCGCTCAGGTCGCCGTGGTCACCGTCGAGGACCACCAGACCACCTGGTCCGAGCTGGGCGACCTCGGCCCCGTGGGAGCCGACGAGGATCGTGCCGAGCGGAACCTCGGCGAGGCGCGCCAAGGTCGCCAGCCCCCGCCCAGAGACCAAGGCGATATGCACCCCGGCGTCGGCCAGGCGCCTGAGCACCGCGACAGCGGACGGCAGGATCTGTGAACGTTCGGGGTCGTCCTGCAGCGGGGCCAACGTGCCGTCGAAGTCCAGCGCCAGCAGCAGCGGAGTGGGGCACGATTCGAAGACCATGGAGACCAGGGCTGCCACCAGCGCGGACAGCCCCATGAGCGGGTCTGGCATCTGTGCCTCCGTTGCGCTCGGTGCTCCATCTGTGGCGGGGGTGGGTCCAGGCGACCGCGATGACTAGGTTATCGTGCGCGGGGCGTGGACCTCCGACGTTTTGACCCAAAGTCGAAGTGTCGTGCTCAGGCGGTTCGGTGGACCTCGGCGAGAGCGTCGAGGAACTGGGTTGACCAGGTCTGCACATCATGTGCCAGCACCCG
>WRCL01000202.1 GCA_009783975.1 Micrococcales bacterium | reverse complement strand
GTGCGGTGGTCATCCGCGACCTGGTCCGCAACTCCCTGCGGATGCGCCCTGACCGGATCATCGTCGGGGAGGTCCGCGGCGGGGAGACGTTGGACATGCTCCAGGCGATGAGCACCGGCCACGAGGGTTCGATGGCGACGGTGCACGCGAACTCGGCGTACGACGCCCTTGGGCGTCTGGAGACGCTCGCGGCGATGTCCGACGTCACCTTGCCTGCCCAGATCGTCCGCGACCAGATCAACTCGGCGGTCGAGGTCATCGTCCAGCTCAGCCGTGGCGCCGACGGCTCACGCCGGGTGGTCGAGGTGTCGGTGCTCGCCTCGCGCCGGCGCGAGGCGTACCGCCTGGAACCGGTGATGACCTACGAGCAGGACCCGATGGGCGCTGACCGCAAGGTCACTGGACACCCGGTGCTCCACCCCATGCCCGCCGAGCTGCACGAGCGGCTGGCCCGCGCCGGCCAGCTGTCAGGAGGTGTGTGATGACCCCAGCGATCATCGCTGCCATCTGCGGTGTCACGGCCGTCCTGGCCATGGTGACGGTTTCGGTCTGGGAGTCTGAGCGCGCTCGGACCCGGAGCCTTCTCGATGCTGTCGATGGAACCCCGTCAGGGTCGTTCGGCCGTGTGGGGGTCTTTGACCGCCGGTTCCGCCGGACGGCCGTCGGCCGTCGTGCCACGTTGCTGCTCGCCGGTGCGGGGTTGACGGCCTGGACACCGTTCGGTTTCGTGACCATGGTGCTCACCGGGGCGCTCGTGTTCGCTGTGGTGACGTTGTCCCTGGCTGGCCGGGCCGCGGCCGTGTTGCTGTTCGTCGTCGTCATCGTCGGGGTGTGGCAGTGGCTGCGGCGCCAGCAGGGCAGACGCATCGAGCAGTTCATCGCCCAGCTGCCTGAGCTCGCCCGTCTGCTGGCGAACGGGGCCTCGGCGGGACTGGGGGTTCGTCGCTCGCTGGAGCTGGCTGCACGTGAGCTCGCCGAACCGGCGCGGACCGAGGTCGAACAGGTCTGCGGCGAGCTCGCGCTCGGGCAGTCGATGAACCAGGCCCTTCAGACCCTGTCCGAACGGTTGCCGTCGCGCGAGCTGGCTGTGCTCGTCCACACCTTGGTGATCCAGCACCGCGCCGGTGGGGCCTTGGTCACAGCGCTGTCGCGGATCGCCACGACGCTGGAGGAACGCAAACAGCTGCGGCGCGAAGCGCGGACCGCGGCGACGGGCTCAGGGTTTTCTGGCATGGTCGTCGTCGGGCTCGCCGGGTTCTCTGTCGTGGTGATGAACCTCATGTCACCGGGTGTGATGGACAAGATGCTCGGCATGCTCGCCGGGCAGGTCGCACTGGTGGTGGCGGTGTCCTGTTTCGTCGTGGGATTCGTCCTGCTGCGCCGGGTGACGAAGGTGGACGTGTGATGTGGGGGCTGGCGATGGCGGCGGGCGCTGCGGCAGTGTTTGCCCTGGGGATGGGCGGGCTCTTCCTCGTGCGGACCACCGGCCTGGAGGAGGTCCCAGACTTCGAGCCGGCGACGGTCCGCAAGTCTCGCGGGGGTTCGGGGGCGGTCTTTGACGCGCTCGGGTCCCGGCTCATGGGTCTGACCACCCGGCTGTATGGTCCATCAGGTTTGCGCCAGCTCGAAGACCGGATCCGGCGGGCCGGGCGTCCTGACGGTCTGACCCTCAAGGTCTACCTGCAGCGCCACGGTGCGATCTGTTGCGTCGGCCTGGTCTTCTTCGGCGTGTTCAGCGTCGCCGGTGGTGCTCTTGGTGCTTTGGTCGGTCTGGTCGTCGCTGTCGCGTTGTGCCTGTGGATGCCCACGTGGCTGCGCACGCAGGGCCGCCGGCGCGTCGCGCAGATCGAGTCAGACCTGCCGGACTTCCTCGACGTCCTTGGGGTCACGGTCCAGGCTGGGCTCGGGTTTCGCCAGGCGGTCGAACGTGTCTGCGAGGTGTCGACCGGACCGCTCGTCGAGGAGCTGACGACCGCGCTGCGGGAGATGGCGTTGGGGGCCTCACGGCGCCGGGCGTTCGTCGGGATCCGTGACCGCACACGCTCGGAGACTGTTGCCGCGTTCGTCGCGGCGCTGCTGCAGGCTGAGGAGCTCGGTGTCCCGCTGGCCGACGCCCTTGAAGACATCGCCCGTGACGCACGTCGTGAACATGGCGAGCGCACACGCCAGAAGATGGCAAAGGTGCCGGCCAAAGCCTCGCTCGTCATCTCGATGACGATCGTGCCAGGGGCTGTCATCCTCATCGCCGCGGCGTTCATCATCGGCAACGAGGTGTTCAGTGAGCTCTTCTAGGCTGAGCGCAGCGCTCGGGGTCGCCGGGACCACAGGGGTCTCGGCGCACCGGGCGATCTCTGGTGTGATGCGGCTGCTCGCCGAAGTCCGTCTGGCCGTGCTCGTCCTGGCCGTCGTCTCGGCCCTGGACCAGGTCCACCTGGCGGTGCTCGTGCTGTTCGCTGTCCCGTTGTCGTACATCCCGGCCCGGTCCTGGGAACGGCACGGACAGGTGATCGCCAGGTCCGGCATCCTGCTCGCCTGCGACCTGGTCGCGACGGTCGCTGTCGTCGTGGTCGTCCCACAGCTGTTGGGTGCGGTCTACGTCTTTGCCACCATGACAGCGATGGGTGTCATCGTCGGGTGGCGCCTGACGCTGGTCATGGCGGCGCCGTTCGTCCCGCTCATGGCGCCGCTGGGTGACGTGGGCAGCTTTGAGGGGTGGGTTTTCGGGGTCGCCGTGGTCGCCACCATGGTCGCGATGGCCTTCACGGGCACGACGCTGGGTGCGGCGCTGCGCCGTCAGTGGCTTGCTGCCGAAGATTCCGCGACGTTGCGGGCGCGTGGGGCTGCGACGACCGAACGGGTCCGTATCGCCCGGGACATGCATGACACAGTCGCTGGTGATCTCGCTGGGAGCATCCTCATCGCACAGGTGCTACGGGACCGGCTCGAGCACGAGGAGGTCGCCATCGATGTGCGCGAGGCTGCCGACCAGCTCGTCACCGCGGTGACCACAGCGCACAGCCACACCCGTGATGCCATCGGCGAGCTGCGCCGTGCCGAGCGCCAGCCCTCCGAGGAGCTCGAAGAGCTGTGCCAGGCGTGGTCGCAACGTTCAGGAATCGCCTGCCAGACGCAGGTCGCCCCCGGGGTCGACGACCTGGAACCAGCCCTCATCAGCGATGTGCGCGCGATGCTCACCGAGCTGTTGGAGAACGTGCGCCGCCATTCGGGCGCGACGACAGCCCAGGTCGAGCTGAGCGTCGTCGACGGGTCGGCAGTGCTGCGGGTCGGTGACGACGGGGTCGGTCTGTCTGATCCGGCCGCAGCCGTGCGCACAGCAGGTGACGGGCACTACGGCCTGGCGGGTATTGACGAACGTTCGGCGATCCTCGGTGGGACGGTCGCCCGTCGACAAGCAGCCTGCGGTGGGCTGGACACGATGGTCTGCCTGCCGCTGCACCCTGAGGAGGCGATCGCGTGAAAGTACTTGTCGCAGACGACAATGCGGTGATCCGGATGGGCCTGCGTGCCGCCCTGGAGCCCCAGCCCGACGTCGAAGCCGTCGTCGAGGCGGCCGACGGAGCACAAGCCCTCGAGCGGTCTGCCGGGATGGACGTCGTGCTGCTCGACGTGCGGATGCCGGTGCGCGACGGTCTGGACGTGCTGCCCGAGCTTGCTGCGTCCGCGACGGTCATCATGTTGACGCACACCGACACCGTCGAGGTCGCCGCCCAGGCGATGCGGTCAGGGGCGTCGGGGTACATCATCCACGGGTCGCTGGACCCGGCAGGGATCGCCGCGGCGATCAGGACCTGCCTGTCTGGCGGGACGGTCATGGCCGGGCTCGACCCATGGCCTGTGTCGACCACAGCCCGCACGGTGCAGGTCCCAGACCGAGGGCTGTCGCAGCGTGAGGCCGAGATCATGGACCTCATCTCGCAGGGCCTGACGAACTCCGAGCTCGCCCGGAGCCTGTTCCTGAGCGAGAAGACCGTGAAGAACCACATCAACCGGATCTTTGCCAAGCTTGGTGTCGCCAACCGGGCACAGGCGATGGCTGCGTGGCTCGGGACCAGTGGGTCCGTGGACCCAGAACAGGTGGGGACCAGGTTAGGCCCGTGAGCACTGCTGCTGTGCGTGCCGCAGGCCATAGTGTGGGACCATCACGAACGGCTGGGAATTCTCCCGAGGAACAAGGAGGCACAACAATGAGCACCATCGCCCGCAGGGCTCTCATGACCAAGGTCGCCATCACCGGATTCGTTGCTGGCGTCTTCGACCGGATGCGCACCGATGACCGTGGGCAGGGCGCCGTCGAGTACGTCGGCATCATCATCGGTGTTTCTATTCTGCTGGCGGCTGTCATTGCCGGGATGAATGGCGTCGGTGGGACTATCCTCCAGCGGCTCGAGGAAGTGGTCGGCAATCTCGGGACCTGAGGAACCGTCGCGAGCTCTCTGCCCGGCCGGCACCGGAAGGTGCCAGGCCGGGCGAAGTGTTAGCAGTATTGTCAATACGGGGAGGGGATCGGCGTGCGGAACTGCGTTGTTGCGGCGCTCGTGTGCACCGCTTTTGTCGCAGGCTGCTCTAGCCAGCCCGGAACAGGTTCGCCAGGTGGGTCGACGACGCCAGCCGTCAGCCCGGTGCCCGGGCCGACGGCCCCCCACACAGTGCAGACCCGGATCGGCGACCAAGTTGTCGTCGCTGTCGTCCATCCGGTTGTCTCGCT
>WRCL01000201.1 GCA_009783975.1 Micrococcales bacterium | reverse complement strand
GTCGCCGCGACCCATCTCGCCCGTCCCACAGCCCACAGGCTCGCCGTCGCGCTCGAGCACCACCGCCTCGTCGCCCGGGACATCCAAGGCCGGTTCGTCCTGGGCCCACGGCTGTCAGAGCTGTCGACCGCCGCCGGCGAAGACCGTCTGCTCGCCGCCGCGAACCCTGTGCTCGCCGCGCTGCGCGACCACACAGGCGAGTCCGCCCAGCTCTACCGGCGCCAGGGGGACATGCGGATCTGCGTCGCCGCCGCCGAACGCCCGATCGGCCTGCGCGACTCGATCCCCGTCGGCGCGACCTTGTCGATGCTCGCCGGCTCAGCCGCCCAGGTCCTGCTCGCCTGGGAAGAACCCGACCGTCTGCACCGAGGCCTGCAAGGCGCGAAGTTCACCGCCACGATCCTGTCCGGCGTCCGTCGCCGCGGCTGGGCCCAGTCGGTCTCCGAACGCGAGGTCGGCGTCGCCTCGGTCTCCTCCCCCGTCCGCGCCCCCTCCGGCCGCGTCATCGCCGCCGTCTCGGTCTCAGGCCCCCTCGAACGCCTCACCCGCCAACCGGGCCGCCTGCACGCCGCCGCCGTCGTCTCCGCCGCCAACAAGCTCACCGAGGTCCTGCGCCGCGCCGGCGATTAGGGGCCTTGGTGCGGGGCGTTGTGTCGCGAGGTGGGACAGGGGGGTTGTCGGTGTTTGTTGGTGGAGGACGGAGGTCGGGGGTTGTTGGGGGGACGTCGTTGGCTGGGTCCGCGGGACGCGGTGTTGGGGCCGGCACGCAGTCCCTCGCCCGACTTCGTCGGGCTCGGCCAGGCCCGGTGCCAGCGCACCGGCCCCAACACCCCGTCCCGCTCGCGCAGAACCCTCACCAAGGTGGGGGTGAGGTCTGGTTGGACGGCTCGTCCGGCTTCGCCGAACATCGGCCGGAACAGTGGGAGCGCGGACAGTGGGGACGGTTCCTATGTCCTGGCTGGTCAGACGCATGTGGGCAGGTGTCAGCCAGGTAGGGACGTACGTTCGCGGTTGTGCTCGTAGCAGCGGGAGATGTACTCCTCCAGCTTCGCGTCTTCTATTCGCCACACCCCGCGCCCGCCGATCTGGATGGCCTCCAGCTCCCCGGACCGGACGAGGGCACGCGCCTGAGACATGGAGATGTTGAGCACTTCGGTGACGTCTGTGAGGGTGAGGAACCGCGCAGCCATGGGGACAGTGTGGCATGAAACACCCCAAAATCCGCCGACGATCCGGGTGAGGCACACTAGATGTGTGCGCGTGTACCTCCCGACGACCTTGGACCGCCTGCGCCCCAACGCGGACCTGGCCCTGACCCATGCCCACGCGGTGACCGCCGAGCTGCGTGCGGCACTGCCTGGCACCGACGACGAGGGCCTGGAGTACGCCGCCCAGAGCGCCGCCGCCGACGACTGCCTGACCCTGTTGGCGACCAGCCGCGACGCCCCCCGCCTGCGTGTGGTCGTCGCCGCCGACGTCGAGGCTGCCGCACCCGTCCCTGGGTCACCCACGGTGGTCGTCGTGCGCACGCCGGTCAGCTTCGACCAGGTGGCGTGTGTGCTGGTCGACGAACCAGAAGCTGCTCGCGACGTTGCCGCCGCAGCCGCTGGCGACCCCCAGGGCCTCGAACGTCTGGAGGAGCGCGACCTGCTGTGGTACGACGTGTCCGAGATCGGTTTCATCCCCGGCGCCTGAGCTGGGCGGCGCAATCGGTTGGACCAGTGGTCGGTGCCTCAGGTAAGGTCTCGGCGGTACGACCGGTCGTCCCGAGGTTCGCCGAAGGCCGGGCGGCCGCCCAGTGGGGTGTGGTGTAATCGGCAGCACGAGTGATTCTGGTTCACTTAGTCTAGGTTCGAGTCCTGGCACCCCAGCGGATCAGCTCCGTCTCCCCGGTTCCGCAGCACCCTGCGGACCTAGGGTACGATGCTGCTCCGTCTGGTCTCCCAGACTGCTTGCCCCCGTTGTGTAGCGGCCTAGCACGCCGCCCTCTCACGGCGGTAGCACGGGTTCGAATCCCGTCGGGGGTACGCAAAGCCGAGGGCGGCGTGGCTTGTCAGCCACGCCGCCCTCCGCATGTGGCAGAGCGCACCCTGCCAACCTCAGCCTTTGGTCGCCGACCTCAGTGTTCGACGACTGAGGTTGGCGACCAAAGGCTGAGGTTGGGCTGGTCCGCGCTGTGCGAGGCACAAATGACCTCTGACCAGGCAGGACATGAGGAACCGTCCCGGGCCTGCCGCAACCACTGGAATTTCCGACGTACACTATGTGTGTGGCCGTTGAGTTCTCACCAGACGCCCTGAAACGGGGCATCCCGGCTGACGAGGTGTTCTACGCGATGCTGCACGGCCAGTTCTGGGACGGCTGGGAAGACCCTCGGCCTCCACACGGACCGACCCGCCTCTGGGTTGGGCCCTCACGGTTCGGCCGACTTGAGGTGATCGCGGAGATCACTCCCCCCGATGGGGTGTGGATCTTCCACGTGATGCCACTGCGGCAGAGCACGATCGACAAGGTCGGCCAGCAGGAACAGGAGGAGGCCACATGATCGCGAAGAGCGGTCGCTCCGCGGAGCACGAGGCAGCTGCTGCTGCTTGGGCGCGCGACGGCGACTTCCGTCCGCGCCAGCACCACGCTGGGCCCGAGGCCCAGGCTGAGACCCGTGCGCTTCTGGAGGCCGCCGGCATCGACACCACGGCCGTGGACCAGCGCGTCGGGCCGGGCCGGCCAAAGCTGCGCCCAGGTGAAGAAACCGAACGCTGGACCATCCGCACTCCACACCAGCTGGCGGTTGATGCACGCGAACGTGCCGCGAGCGAAGGTCGGCCCGTCGCCGACCTTGTCCGCGACGCGGTGACCGAGTACCTCGCCAGCCATCCGGCTGTCTGACCGAAAGGTCCGCCCCCGACCCCAACCACACCAACAGCTCACCCCCTGTCGGAAAAGCTGGGGTGCCAAACCGCTGCGCCGAGGTTGTCGGGTGTGGCAGGCTATCGGCATCACGCCGGCAGGGCGACGACGAGGGGGCTGACCGATGCATCTATCCGCAGCGACGCGCACACCGCCGCCAGGGACCGGGCTACCCGGCGACGAGGCAGGCGCCCTGCGACACAACCTGGGCCGATGAGCGTGCTGGTGGGCGTCGCGCCCACCACCGACCGGCTCCGGGTCCGTCCGGTCCCCCGCGCGTACCGTCCGACCACGACGGTGTGCGCCCAGGCTTGGGTCCCGGTGCCGACGCTCGCCGAACGGGTGCTCGTGTGCCGGATCGTCGAACCTCGCTGGACGCGCGAGGTGTCCGCGGCGGCGACCGCTGACGCTTTGACCGTCGCCCGTGGGCTGTGCGGCCCGCTCGTGGAGGTGTGCGTCGGCGTGCGCTCACCGAGCCAGGTGGCACGGTGGGTCTCACCGCACGTCCTGGCCCGGTTGCGCCAACGTGCGCGCCTGGCTGGGGTGATCCCTGGAGGGTCTGGGATCCCGGTCGTGCGCCGGCTCATCACATGCGACGTGGGCATGGCGGTCGAGGTCGCCGCGGCCGTCGACGACTCACGCCGCACCCGGGCTGTGGCGATGCGCCTAGAACCCCACCACGGGCTGTGGCGGGTCACCGCCCTGGAAGTGGCATGAAAGGCAAGCCAGACCTGCGTACATCCTCCTGACCAGGCAAGACATAGGAACCGTCCCCGTTGTCCTGGGCTCAGCGTTTGCGGCGGGCCTGTTTGGCCGCGCGGCGTCGTGCCTCGCGGTTGGCCCCTCCCCCGTCGGCAGAGACCCGGGGGCTGCGCACCCGCCCGACGCCGTCAGACGTCTCGGCGTTGCCGTCCTCGTTCGGGGCCGAGTACTGCAACGGTGCCTGTCGGTCTGGGCCGTCCAACCCCTTGGCCACCAGGCGTGGGGCTGGGCGGCGGACGCGCGGGGCCGCTGCGGCCAGCGGCTGGACCTGCATCTGGGGTGTGGACTGGCCGGGGGCGGACGGGGCCTCTTCTGGTTCGTCCTGCGGTTCGGCGTCAGCCACCTGGACCTGGAGGTTGAACAAGAAGCTCGTCGTCTCTTCTTTGATCGCGTCGATCATGACCGAGAACAACTGGTAACCCTCGCGTTGGTACTCGATCAACGGGTCGCGCTGGGCCATCGCACGCAGGCCGATACCTTCTTTGAGGTAGTCCATCTCGTACAGGTGCTCACGCCACTTGCGGTCGAGCACCGACAAGGTGACGCGCCGTTCGAGCTCACGCAGCTGTTCGGCACCCAGCTCGGTCTCCCGGTCGCCGTACGCAACGGTCGCGTCGGAGAGCACCTCACGTTCGAGGGACTCAGCGGTGAGGTGCCGCAGCCCACCGACCTGCTCGAGCACCTCGTCGGTGGTGATCGACACCGGGTACACGGTGCGCAGCGCTGTCCACAGCGCGTCCATGTCCCAGTCCTCGGGGTGGCCCTCACCGGTGGCCTGGACGATGTAGTCACGCAGGACGTCCTCGCGGAAGCTCGTGACCTCCTCGTGCAGGTCGTCGCCTTCGAGCACCTGGCGGCGCTGGGTGTAGATGACCTCACGCTGGCGGTTCATCACGTCGTCGTACTTCAGCACGTTCTTGCGGATCTCGAAGTTGCGCGACTCGACCTGCGCCTGGGCAGAGCGGATACCGCGGGTGACCATCTTCGACTCCAGCGGCATGTCCTCAGGGAACCCGGTGGCCGACATCATCGACTCGGCCAGGCCCGAGTTGAACAGGCG
>WRCL01000200.1 GCA_009783975.1 Micrococcales bacterium | reverse complement strand
TTACGTCGTCGCTGTGTGCGATCCCAACCCCGCTGATCCCCACGTCTTCAGCACCGACCACGAGACATTCTTCACCGTCGTGCAGTCCGAAGGCACTCTCGCCGAGTTCTTGTCGCGCTTCATCAGCCCCAACGAAGTGCGTGCCCTTGTCGCCGATACCGAGGGCCCCACACACTGACCCAGCCTTCGTGTGGAGGATCGCCTGGTCAGCGATCGTCCCCGGGTCTGCCCTGGCACGTATCATGGTGAGCAGAGAGGAGCAGCCATGAGCTTGAGGTTTGGGGACACGATCCCTTACCAAACACCTGAGTCGTTGGACGCCCTGCACGGCCCGACGTCGGGCACGGTGCGGGTGTCCGCGCACATCTGCACCGCGCCGGAGCCGGTGTACGACGTCGACTGCCCGAAGCAACGTTGGGCGCTGTACAGCGCAGTCGTCCGTGATGGGCTCGCCGAGGAGCAGGCAGCGCTGTTGGACCGCGCGATGCTGCTGGAGCTGTGGCCGGACCTGAACCTCCCTCGGCGGTGCCGTGAGACGTGGACCGGGCGGTTCCCAGCGCTCGCGTTGCTGCCTGTGCGCGCCCTGGCGGTGTAAGAACCGGTGCTCGAGTTCCACCAGCGCCTGGCCCAGATCGGTCTTCAGGCCCAGTTCGATGTGTACGAGGTCGACGAGCCCCGTCGCCAAGGCATGGTGACGCGGTTCACCCAGTGGGCGCAGGAGATCGAAGACCTCCGGGCAGCCGCCTCCTGACCCGTATCCCCAGATGCGACGTCCCGACGTCGCATCTGGTGTGGCAGGTCGCATCTCGCAGGTGGAGTGGCGGCAGGGCGACCAGCGGTGGGTGGGCCACAATGGGCCGGTGCCGATGCGCTATGTCACTGCTGCCGACGTCGATGCTGCTGCGCAGCGGCTTGACGGGGTTGCGGCGTGCACGCCGCTGGAGCGCAACGAGCGGCTGAGCCAGGTGACTGGGGCGCAGGTGTGGTTCAAACGCGAAGACCTCCAGCCGGTGCGGTCGTACAAGATCCGTGGGGCGTACAACCTTGTCGCACAGCTCGACGACGAGGGGCGCGCTGCGGGGGTGGTGGCGGCGAGCGCCGGCAACCACGGGCAGGGGGTGGCGTTCGCGTGCGCGCGGTTGGGGGTGCGCGGCCGGGTGTTCGTGCCCACGACGACGCCTCGGCAAAAACGTGACCGGATGCAGGTGCTCGGGGCGGGGTGGATCGAGCTGGTCGTCACCGGGGACACCTATGACGACTCGGCGGCCGCGGCGGCCGACGAAGCCTTGCGCACCGGGGCGGTGCAGGTGCCGGCGTTCGACGACCCGCGGACCGTCGCCGGGCAGGGGACCGTCGCTGCGCAGGTCGTCGACCAGCTGGGCGCCCTGGGGCAGGGCCCGCCGGACGTCCTGGTGGTGCCCGTCGGCGGGGGTGGGATGCTCGCCGGGTGCGTGACCTGGGTCGCCGAACGTGCGCCGGGCACGCGAGTCGTCGGGTTCGAGCCGACCGGCGCCCCGACGATGAGCCGCGCCCTGCAAGCCGGGCGGCCGGTGGACCTGGCGGTGCTCGACGGGTTCGTCGACGGCGCTGCGGTGCGACGTGCCGGGGACCTGACCTACGCGGTCGTCGCCCGTCACCAGCCCCCCGTGCTCACCGTGCCCGAAGGTGCGGTGTGCGCGCAGATGCTCGCGATGTACCAGTCGGACGGGATCATCGCCGAACCGGCCGGGGCGCTGGCCCCCGCCGGGCTGGACCTGCTCGACCTGGACGCCGGCAGCACCGTCGTCGCGGTCGTCTCTGGTGGCAACAACGACGTGTCGCGGTACGCCGAGATCCTCGAACGGGCGCTGGTGCACCAGGGGCGCAAGCACTACTTCCTTGTGGACTTCCCCCAAGAACCTGGTGCCCTGCGGCGGTTCTTGGACGCGGTCTTGGGTCCCGACGACGACATCACCTTGTTCGAGTACGTCAAACGTTCGAACCGCGAGACCGGCCCGGCCCTCGTCGGTGTCGAGCTCGGTGACCCGCTCAGCCTGCCGGACCTGCTGGCACGTATGGCTGCGTCCCCGATGCGCGTGGAGGTCATCGACCCAGGGTCGACCGCCTACCGCTTCTTGGTCGCACCATGAGCACGAGGACAGTGAGGACAATGGGGACGGTTCCTGTGTCTTGCCTGGTCAGAGTCCTGCGGCACTGCGAGGCCTCGTGACGGGCCGCTTGGGCGTCTACCAGCTGGCGCTGCGCGCGACGTTCCGCAGGCTGACCAGCCGTGACGGGGTGCTCGTCCACGGTGACGCCGGCTGGGGGGAGTTCTCACCATTCTGGGACTACGACGACGACGAGGCCCGCTCGTGGTGGCGCGCAGCCCGTGAGGCCGCCGACACCGGCTGGCCCGAGCCGGTCCGCAACCGGGTCGAGGTGAACGTCACCGTCCCCGCGGTCGGGCCAGACCAGGCCCACCAGATCGTCGCCGCGTCGGGCTGCCGCACCGCGAAGGTCAAGGTCGCCGAACCTGGCCAGGTGCTCGCCGAGGACCAGGCCCGCCTCGAAGCGGTCCGTGACGCCATCGGCCCGGCCGGCAAGGTCCGCCTCGACGCCAACGCCGCCTGGGACGTGGACACCGCAGCCGCCGCGCTCACCGTCCTCGACCGTGCCGCCGGGGGTTTGGAGTACGCCGAGCAGCCCGTGCCCACCGTCGCCGACCTCGCTGCCCTTCGCCGCCGCACCACGGTGCCCATCGCCGCCGACGAGTCGGTCCGCCGCGCGGCCGACCCCCTGGCTGTCGCCGCCCAGGACGCCGCTGACGTCGTCGTGCTCAAGGTCCAGCCCCTCGGGGGGGTGCGGGCATGCTTGGAGCTGGCCGAGCGCATCGGCCTGCCGGTCGTGGTCTCTTCGGCGCTGGAGTCGTCAGTGGGCCTGGCGGCCGGGCTCGCCCTGGCCGCGGCGCTGCCACAGCTGCCCTACGCCTGCGGCCTGGGCACCGCCGCGCTGCTCGCCGCTGACGTCGTCGCCGACCCCCTGCTCCCTGTCGACGGGTATCTCACCGTGCGCCGACCAGCGCCTGTGCTGCCCCTGCCCCCGGTCCCGGCCGTCCTGGCAGGCCGGTGGGCCCAGCGGGTCGCAGCCGTCCAGGGTCTGCGGTCGTCCTGAGCGGGAAGACATAGGAACCGTCCCCAATGTCCACGTCCCGGAACCGTCCCCACTGTCCACGTCCCCGCAGCCGAAATGGCTCTGACCAGGCAAGACATAGGAACCGTCCCCACTGTCCACGGTGCGGGTGAAGTTGGGCTGGATCACCAGATCGGGTGGGATCGGCGCTCGTGTGTCCCGAAGCAGGGGCTGAGCCTTGGCACAATGGTCGATATGGCTGCGAGCAACCGCCCGGAATACGAACCGAGCGTGCAGAACCCGGCTGTCGCCTCAGCACAGGTGCTGCTCCAGGCACTGGCGGCGCTCGGCCTGCGCGACGCTGTGCTGTGCCCTGGGTCGCGCAGCGGTCCCCTCGCGTTTGCGCTGGCTGACGCGGCGCTGGGCGACGACGAGCGCCCTGAGCAGGTGCCGCCGATCAACCTGTACGTGCGGATCGACGAACGTTCGGCGGGGTTCCTCGCGCTGGGGCTGGCCAAAGGCCTCGAGGCCGACGAGGACATGCGGCCTGTCGCCGTCGTGACGACATCGGGCACGGCCGTGGCGAACCTGGCGCCGGCGGTGCTCGAGGCTGACCACAGCGGTGTCCCGCTGCTTGTGCTCACCGCCGACCGCCCCCACGAGCTGCGCGGGGTGGGGGCCAACCAGGTGACCGACCAGACGAACATCTTCGGCACCGCGACCCGGCTCACCGTCGACCTGCCCGCCCCGACCGGTGCGCCCAACGAGGCACGTGACCTGTGCCAGCTCGCGTCGCGGGCGGTCGCAGCGGCGATGGGTGCCCGCACAGGGTGCCCAGGGCCGGTGCACATCAACCTCGCGTACCGCGCGCCGCTGGTGCCGACCACCGTGCCGTGGCCAGAGCCGAGCGCTGTGGGCCTGACCGTCGTCGCCCCACGCAGCTCGGCGACGGCTGATGCGATACCCCAGTCAGTGTCCGGGGCGCTGCACCATGTGCGTGACGTGCCCACGGTGCTGCTCGCCGGGGACGGTGCCGGCCCGATGGCACGTCAGGTCGCCGAGGCCAACGCCTGGCCGCTGCTCGCCGAACCGTCGTCGGGGGCCAGGGGCGGGCCGAACGCCATCGCCGCCTACCGGGTGCTTGTCGAGCTGCGTGACCTTGGTGGCGCGGTGCGGCGTGTCGTCGTGCTCGGCCACCCGACGTTGGCCCGGGCGGTGCAGCGCATGCTTGCCCGTGACGACGTCGAGGTCATCGTCATCTCCCCGCGGGGTCGGGACTGGTCTGACGCGGAACGTTCGGCCGCCCAGGTGCTCACCGAGGTGCCCACGCGGATGCGTTCGGGCCGCACCGCCTCAGACGCTTGGTTGCGCGAGTGGACCGGCGCCGACGACGCTGCCGGTGAGGCGATCGACGAGGTCCTTGACGAGGTCGAGGACTCCCACAACCGCCAGCGCCAGTACGCCGGGGGACCGCGGATCACCGGACCGTTCCTCGCCCGGGCTGTCGCGCGGGCCTCACGTCCGGCCGACGTGCTCATCGCCGGGGCGTCGCACCCCATCCGTGACCTCGACCTTGTCGCGCGGTGGGAGGACTCCCCGCTCGTCCTGGCCAACCGGGGGCTGTCAGG
>WRCL01000199.1 GCA_009783975.1 Micrococcales bacterium | reverse complement strand
GCGCGCGAAGCCGGCCATGACGTCCGCGTCGTCCCGACCCCCGCTGCGCTGCGTTTCGTCGGTGCGCCAACCTGGGCTGCCCTGTCTGGCGAACCTGTGGCCGAGCTGTTCGACGACGTCGAGCACGTCGGGCACATCGAGGTCGGCCGCACCGCCGACCTCGTCATCGTCGCCCCCGCCACAGCCGACCTCCTCGCCCGCGCAGCCGCAGGCCAGGCCGACGACCTGCTCACAGCCGCCCTGCTCGTCGCGACCTGCCCCGTCCTCATGGCCCCGGCGATGCACACCCAGATGTGGCAGCACCCGGCGACCGTCGCGAACGTCGCGACCCTGCGTGCCCGTGGCGTGCACATCATCGACCCCGACGACGGCCGCCTCACCGGTGCAGACTCCGGCCCTGGCCGTCTGCCCGATCCTGAGGCCATCATGGCCGCGGCGTTGCGCTTGACCGGTCCGCGCGACCTGGCCGGCCGCCGTGTGGTCATCTCCGCCGGTGGCACCCAGGAACCCCTCGACCCGGTCCGGTTCTTGGGCAACCGTTCGTCTGGCCGCCAAGGCGTCGCCCTGGCCCGCGCTGCCGCCGAACGCGGCGCCGACGTCCTTCTCGTCGCCGCGAACATGGCCGTCGCACCACCACCGGGCGTCGAGGTCCGCACGGTCACCACCGCCGTCGAGATGCACACGACCATGCTCGAGCTCGCGCCGGACGCAGACGTCATCATCATGGCCGCCGCCGTCGCCGACTTCCGTCCCGCCGACCCCTCACCGACAAAGATCAAGAAGACCGGCTCAGACGCTGTGACCATCGAGCTGGTCCAGAACCCCGACATCCTCGCCGCCCTGGCCTCCACCCGCCCGTCCCCGGCTCAGCTCGTCATCGGTTTCGCCGCCGAGACAGGCGACGACACCGCATCAGTCCTCGACCACGCCCGCACCAAAGCCGCGCGCAAAGGCGCCGACCTCCTTGTCGTCAACCCCGTCGACAACGGCCGCGGTTTCGGCACCCCCGACAACGAGATCACCATCGTCGACTCCTCCGGCGCCGTCATCACCACCGCCCACGGCACCAAAGATGCCGTCGCCCACACGATCTGGGACGTCATCGCCGAGCGCACACACCGCTGACCCGACTCTCAATTCACGCTGGGTGAGCAAGACAGTGCAAGACAGTGGGGACGGTTCCTATGTCTTGCCTGGTCACAGGGCTGCGGCGCACCCAGGACCGTGAGGACGGTTCCTGCTGTCCTGGTCAGGGGCATACTCTCGAGGTCACGACCGCAGTATCCCGTGAACAGACGGACGGACGATGACGACCCAGCCTGACTATCGCGAACGCCTCACCAGGTGCGTCCGGCTGATGTACGCCGACGACCCGGCGATGGTCGACCCTGCGGTGTGTTACGTCCTCGAAGGTGGCCAGCCCCCGCCGCAACCCACGAGCTGGCCCCAAAGCGCCTGGGACGCGATCCGCGAGGTCACCAGCCTGGTTGCCGAACGCCCCCCGGACGAGCTGGTCCGGTGGGGGACGGTGTTGAGGACTGTGGACGGAGCCCCGCCAACCCCAGCCGACTCTGTGGTCCCACAGTGGTACGAGGCGCTTGCACACTGGGCGGAACGGGTCGGTCCAGCGCAGATCGCGGCTGGGATCGGCCCAGGGACCCAGACGACGCTCAGCGTGGCAGCACTGGAGGTGGCCCTCCACGCCGACGGCCATGATGCCGCGGCATCCGTGCTGGTGATCACCACGCCGTGGCCGTTCAGCCCTCCCGGCAGCTTCCTGCCAGACTTCCACCTGTCAGTCCGGCGGCACACCGACGCCATCTTCGCCTGGTGGCAGACGGCAACGACCCAGGAACAGCACCTCGCGCTGTCCCGGTTGGTCTGTCTTGACGACGAGACGCTGGCTCCTTTCGTCCCCTTCGTCATCGATGCCGTCGGACGGTCGGCAACAGCGGCGCAGGAGATCCGGTTCGGCTACCCCAAGCACCCATCCCGCGACGTGTCGAACAGGATGACCGGCCCCCGGGCGGACAAGTTGTCCCGTTGGTTCGGGGCTGAGTGTTTCGAGGTCTGGCGCCGGATTGGTGCGGAAGGAACACCTCCGCAGCGCAAACAAGCGCTGACGCTCTTGTGGGCCGAAGGAGACGAGGCGACGAAAGACTGGGCGTGGGCGACCGCCACCGCCGACCCTTCGGTCACAGTCCGACGACTCACCCAGCGCTGGGATCCTGACAGCGCGGTCGGCCCCGCTGACGTCGTGTCCGACCATGGCGACATCGAGACCACCGCCCGTCAAGCCATGTCCAAGAAGCTTCCCGGAGCCCTGGTGTGGCTCGTCGAGGCAGGTCTGCCGCCGCTGCGCTGGGCCGACGGGCAGCCAGTCCTGGACGTGGTGTGGCAGTGGTGGGCGAAGGTCTCGGTCGACGCCCGACGGGTCGAGCCCACCAGTGTGGTCCGGGCCGGCGCCGCGTTGGTCGAGCCGTCGTCGGCGCAGGCGTTCGCAGTGGCGTTGCTCGAGGCGTGGATCGCGCAGGACGCCCCCAGTGAGGCGCTGGTCGCCGAGGCAGCTGCCCGCGCTGCTCAGCGCAGACCGTCTCCCTCCTGGTCAACCATCGACGCCGTCCTGTACCAGATGCAGGGCAACCGGCGTCCGTCAGCGTCGTCCTCGCGCGGTGTGCTGGCGCTCGTCGTGGCTCTGGGTGGGCCAGGGGTCGACGTGCCGGTGGAGCGGTACCTGCGGGCGTGGTCACGTCGGGTGACAGAGAGCACCAGCGCACGGTTCACGCAGATGATGGCGTTGATCGAGGTGTTGGCCTGGGTGGACGACGAGTCGGCGCGTGCCCTGCTCGCGACGCTCCCGACCTGGATCTACCAACGACGGCTCGTCCGTCACACCTGGGAGCAGCTCACCGAGCTGGCTGCCCGCCTGGGCACCACCGCTGCCGAGCTGGCCGACCGTCCGACGCCGCTGACCGGCGGCGTCGACAACCACGGTGAGCTGCACCTGGACTATGGCCCACGGTCGTTCGTCGCGTGCCTCAACGACGACCTGACCTGGGAGATCCGCGACGACACGGGAAGGGTCCGCCGCGCCTTGCCTCCGTGCGCCACCAACGACGACCCTGAGGCGGTGGCGCACGCCAGGGCGAGGTTCTCCGAGGTCAACGCCAGTGTCCGCGAGCTGGTGTCGGTGCAGGCCGCC
This sequence comes from Micrococcales bacterium, assembly GCA_009783975.1. Classification (GTDB taxonomy): domain Bacteria; phylum Actinomycetota; class Actinomycetes; order Actinomycetales; family Cellulomonadaceae; genus Cellulomonas. The sequence continues at coordinate 1,549 of WRCL01000199.1, read as the reverse complement.
CGCCTGCACGAGCTCATGCTCATCGGTCACACATGGCCGGGCGCACTGTGGACCGGACGTTTCGGCACCCACCCGATCATGTCCCGCCTTGCGCGCTGCCTGCTCTGGCAGACCGTCGGCACGACCGACCCGTCCGCCGACGGTTTTCGTCCCCTCGCCGACGGGACGTTGACCAGCGTCCACGATGACGTCGTGGCGGACCTTCAGGCTCCTGTCCGGCTCGTCCACGGCGCGTTGGTGTCCGACCAGCAGCGCGACATGTGCTCGGCCCACCTGCACGACTACCAGGTCGCCAGCCTGTTCGACCAGCTCAGCACCGAAGCGGTGGTGCTCACCGACCTTGATGCCACTGAGATGACCGCTCTGCGAGGCCGCAGCCTGCCCAGCCGTGACCTGCGCGCCCAAGCCACCAGCCGGGGCTGGCGGTACGACGAGACCATCGGCCTGCATGCCGTCCAGCGTGGCGACCAAGTCGTCCAGCAGGTGTGGGACGAGTCGCGCCAACGGTGGGTTCGAGCGACAACCCCTGTCGAGCAGTGCTACGACAAGCAGTACCGGACCGTCTGGATCTCTGCCCGCATCGGCTTCACCACCCCCGTGGTCGTTGAGAAGGACCCCCCGGCCACGCTCACCGTCCTGCGCTTCACCCGAGACGGTCAGGTGCTTCGGCTCGCCGACGTCCCACCCGCGCTCCTCGCCGAGTCTTGGGCCGACATGAACGACATCGCCGCCTCGTCTGCGGGACCCGGGAAAGACCAGCCGGCATGAAACCTGAGAAATTTCACGAGCTGTTCACCACCAGAAAGTCAAAGATCCGGTACTTCCTCACCGGTTCGGCGGTCGACAACTTCGGTTGGGTCGGCGGGAACGCACCGCAATACTTTGACGACAAGGTCGACATGGTCAGCGACCCGGACCGTCGCTTCTTCTTCTACCTCACGATGCTCAACCCCGTGGACGGCACGATGCTGTCCGTATTCATCCCCGACGACTTCAGTTTTCGCCTCTCCCGCAACCACCACCCCTGCGCGGTCAAGGTGTTCGCGCACGACGTGTCGCCCGAGAGCGACCAGCACCTCTACGAGCTCGTCGAGGACGTCCCCGGCGTGGACGGCCTGCCTGAGTCCTTGCAGTCTGACGCTGCTGTGTGGCAGGCGAACCACGACTGGAGCAAGCCGGTGCTCCGCAAAACATACCTGTCGAAGAAGAGGGGAGATTCTCCACCGTTCCTCCAGGTCGGCGGCAAGCCAAAGTTTCTGCAGCACGAGGACTCCTTCTGGGCCCACCTGCACGACGAAGGCTACTCCTTCTTCTGTTGCGCAGACGAAGATGGGTATGGAGACGAGACCCTGCAGGGGAGCTACCCCTTCGCCTACGGAGCGGTATATTTCTACGCGAAGATCGGCGACGGCACCGTCGACGATGTCATCGCAGGGTTCTGGCAGTTCTCGTGAGCGGACACCGGGGACGGTTCGACATGGCGACCACCTCAGCCGGATTGCCCTCCTGAGCGGGGTTCCGACGTCCTGGTCGGTTGAAACCTGAGCGT
>WRCL01000198.1 GCA_009783975.1 Micrococcales bacterium | reverse complement strand
GCCGACTACGACATGGAGCAGCAAGGCGAGATCATCGCCGACTACGTGGCCATGACGACGTTGGGCATCGAGGCCAGCCGCGACTGGTGCTATTTCCCCTCGGACCTGCCGCTGTACGAGACGGTCCTCGCGGTCTTCCTCGCCGACCCCAGCGACACCGCGAGCCTGCCCAACCGGTAGTCGTCCACACGACGTCGTCGGCCCCACACCCGGTACGGTCGTGCTGCGACCCGACAGATGGAGCAGACCATGGGCAACAAGATGACGCGCAAGCAGTACGACAAGCTGTTGAAACCGCTCCAAGGTGAGCTCGTCGCGCTCCAGGACTGGGTCAAGGCCTCAGGGACCCGGCTCGTCGTGGTGTTCGAGGGACGTGACACAGCAGGCAAGGGCGGGGTGATCGACGCGCTCACGCAACGGGTCAGCCCGCGTGTGTTCCGCACCGTGGCGCTGCCGACCCCCACCGAACGGGAGAAGACCCAGCTGTACATGCAGCGGTACCTCGCGCACTTCCCGGCTGCGGGGGAGGTCACCGTGTTCGACCGGTCCTGGTACAACCGGGCCGGGGTCGAACGGGTCATGGGCTTCGCCACGCCCGAGCAGGTCGCGCAGTTCCTCGCGACCACCCCCGCCGTGGAGCAGTACCTCGTCGACGCGGGGATCATCCTGGTCAAGTACTGGTTGGAGGTGGGCGAGGCCGAGCAGGAAGCCCGGCTGCGCGCCCGGGTCGACGACCCCCGCAAGACCTGGAAGCTGTCAGACATCGACGTGCAGTCGTTCGGCAAGTACTACGAGTACTCACGTGCCCGTGACGCGATGTTCGCAGCCACGCACACCGACTGGGCGCCGTGGTACGTCGCCGACTCCACCGACCAGCGTCGCGCCCGTCTCAACGTCATCACCCACCTGCTGTCGCTGCTGCCGTACACCGCGCCCCCGCGCGACCCGGTCGTGTTCGGCCAGCGCCAGGCCCCCGGTGACTACGTCGAACCCCAGCTGGTCGCCGCGAAGGTCCCTGCGGTGCACTGAGCCAGTCACCGGCGCCTGAGCACCGCGTCGGTGTGACGTCCGACCACCTGGCGCAAGGTGGCGGCTTGGTCGTCGTCCAGGTCCTCCCAGGCGGTGTCGTTGAGCTCGGCGACGTTGGTCGCGGTCCGCCAGACGACCTCGACGGCTGCGTCCTCGTCGACGCCGATCGTGCGCGCGAGCTTGCGCCAGTGGTCGGCCGAGGCGGCACCAGGATGGCGTGCTCCGGCGACCCGCATCGCCAGCTCTTGGCTGAACTGCGGGTACAAGGCCACAGGCACGACGTCATACAGCGGCGCCGGACGCACAGCGTCGGGACGCAGCAGCACCGAGTAGTTCTTGGCGTGCGCGTCGACGTTGCCGACAACCGTGTTGAACGCGAGCTGCCCAAGGAATGCGCGAACCAGCGAACCATCGGTGTCCACGCTGGTCAGCAGGGCCGCAGCCTGCCTGGCCGACACGTGGTACTTCGACCCCGGGGCGAGGCCCAGCGCCTGGGCGAAGTCTTCGGCGTGCAGCCGCCGGGCGAGCAGCCCGGGGCCGGGCGCACGGTCGAACCGTTCGACGACGAACGCCGTCTGGTCCTCCATGTGCAGCACCTTCGCCGCCGGTGCGCGGACCCCTGCACGTGCCGCCAAGGTCAACGCAGCCGCCTCCGCGGCTTCCAGCCCCCGCAGGCCGGGACGTCCAGGTTTGACGATGTGGGTCGAGGGCACCGACGCGTTCGACCAGTACCAGTCGTCGCCCAGGCGGGCCAGGGCAAACTTTCCCTGGGTCCCCGCGAGGGAGAACCTCGCCGGGACGTCCGGTGGCGCCCACGCGTCAGGGTCGACCTTGATCGCGTGGATACGTCCAGCAACGTCCCGGTCGAGCGCAGGACTGAGCAGCGCAGGCCCGGTCGGTGCAGGCTCCCCCTCCGGGACAAGCACCAGACCACCAGCGACATCGCCGCCGGCGGTCGCCAGCAGGTCGTACGTGCTCGTGCTCCGGGCACCATACGCCGAGGCCATGTGAGCGCGGGCCGTTGCATGGTCTGGCAGAAGGTTCTCCAGGAACCTGGCTGCTGCTCGTCTGGGTGCGTGGCCGTCGCGAGGAAGGGAGAGCGAGACTGGCGTGCTGGGGGCGTCACGGTCGTAGCGGAACTCGACCGTCGTGCCGGTGAAGACGAACTGGCCGATGTGGTGGCCTTCGAGCCACGCTTCGAGGAGTGCGCTCATGGCGCCGCGAGGTCGGGCAAGGCAGTGGGCTCAACTCGCACCGCACGCAGGATACGTCGTGTCGTGGGCGGGCTGACAACGTGGGCCCGTTCGACGTGGCGCACATCAGCAGCGGTGACTCCTGCCGCTTGCGCGAGCTGGGTGACGGTCATCCTACGGAAGGTGCGTTCGCTCGCGACGACGTCGGCAAGCACTTCTGGTCGACGCAGGTATTCCACCGGGCGCCGACGCAACGTCTCGCCGACGTAGTCCCGGTTCCCGGCACGGGCGTGCTCGACAAGGTTGGCGGCCAGCACGCCGGGGCCTGGTGGTGCCCCTGCCCACCAGTCGACAAGCAGGCGTCCAGGGTCAGGTGAGGTCCGAAGCTCGCCGATACGTGCCGCTGTGCGCGCCCGGTCCTGCCCGGCCAGGTCACCCAAGGTTCGCGTGTGCAGCGTCTGGGCGAGCATCTGGCGTGACCGCGCCGACAACGGTCGGCTCCGTGCTGGTCTGTTGCGCAGCTCGGTGACTTCCCACCGGCCGCTGGTCTTGTGCGCCCCGACTCGTCCGGCGGCGACAAGGGCACGCACCCGCCGCGGGCTGACCCCAAGCGCACGAGCGGCATCCGACACGTTCATGACACAAGTATACCGGCACACAGTCGCGAGGTTCATCCGAATCGTCCGGCGGGCGGGGTGGCTCGCTGCGGTGACCATCAGCGGATCCAGGCTAAGGTGGTCGAGGTCCAAGTGTCTGGGGAGGTGCTTCATGGCGGGTCAGGAGCAGGTTGGTCGGCGCCGGCGCGAGGAGGACAACGACGACGGTCCGCCTCCGGTCGTGCCGGGGGCGTCGCGTGACGCGGAGGTTGACGCGTTGCTGGACGAGATCGACGACGTGCTGGAGCAGAACGCTGAGCAGTTCGTGCGGGGGTTCGTGCAAAAGGGTGGCCAGTGACCGGGTCGTCGGGGCGCCTGCCTGCGCCGTTCACCACACCGGGGTCCTCGTCGTTCGTCGAGTTCGCCGCGCAGGTCGCCCCTGACCTGCTGCCGGGGCGTATGAGCGTGGGGGCGGGCGGTGAGGTCCTCGTCCCGCACGCGACGACGATCGTCGCGCTGGTGTGCGACGGCGGGATGGTCATGGCAGGGGACCGGCGTGCGACGGCCGGCCCCATGATCGCCTCACGGCATATCGAGAAAGTGTTCCCCGCTGACGGGCACTCGGGGATCGGGATCGCCGGGTCCGCGGGTCTGGCTATCGAGCTCGTGCGGCTGTTCCAGCTCGAGCTGGAGCATTTCGAGAAGATCGAAGGGATGCCGCTGTCGCTCGAAGGCAAAGCCAACCGCCTGGCGACGATCTTGCGCGGCAACCTGCCGCTGGCGATGCAGGGCCTGGCCGTCGTGCCGCTGTTCGGGGGGTTCGACACCGAGCGGCGCACAGGCCGGATCTTCTCCTACGACGTGACCGGGGGACGCTACGAGGAGCACGACCACCACGCGGTCGGCTCTGGTTCGGTGTTCGCCCGCGGGTCGCTGAAAAAGCGCTGGTCACCTGGCCTGGCGCCGGCTGATGCGGTCGCCGTCGCGGTCGAGGCCCTCGTCGACGCCGCCGACGACGACGCGGCGACCGGCGGGCCAGACCGGGTCCGGGCGATCTACCCGGTCGTCGCGACGATCACCGCGAGCGGCTACCAGCGGGTCGGTGACGACCAGGTCGCCGCGGTCGCCGCACGGCTTGAGTCTGACCGGACGGTCCCGGGCTCACCGCCCAGACCCCGCACCAGGTCGGCCAGGAAGCCCCGTGGAGGTGAGCCCAAGTGAGCATGCCGTTCTACGTCTCGCCCGAACAGCTGATGAAAGACCGGGCTGACTACGCGCGCAAAGGTATCGCCCGGGGCCGGTCGGTCGTCGTGCTCGCCTACGACGAGGGTATCTGTTTTTGCACCGAGAACCCCTCGCGGGCGCTGCACAAGATCTCTGAGATATACGACCGCATCGCGTTCGCCGCAGTCGGCAAGTACAACGAGTTCGAGAACCTGCGCGTCGCCGGGGTGCGTTACGCCGACCTGCGCGGGTACTCCTACGACCGGGTCGACGTCACCGCCCGGGGCCTGGCCAACGCCTACGCCCAGACCCTGGGCACCGTGTTCACCACCGAGTCCAAACCTCTGGAGGTCGAGCTCGTCGTCGCCGAGGTCGGCGCTCAACCGGCCGACGACCAGGTCTACCGCCTCACCTACGACGGTTCGGTCGCCGACGAACGCGGCTACGTCGTCATGGGCGGCCAGGCCGACCGCCTGGGCGCCGCGCTCGCCGACCGGTACGCCCCGGCGATGCCCCTGGCTGCCGCGCTGCAGCTGGGTGTGGACGTCTTGGCGACCCCACCGGACGACGACAGCCCTGCTCGCACCCTGGACGCCGCAGGGCTGGAGGTCGCAGTCCTCGACCGTACCGGCACCCGCCGGGCGTTCCGGCGGATCGCCGGCCAGGCGTTGGAGGCCCTGCTGGCCGCGCCGACGGCCTGAGCGATGGAACGACGGATCTTCGGCCTCG
>WRCL01000197.1 GCA_009783975.1 Micrococcales bacterium | reverse complement strand
CTTCCTCCTTGATTCGGGTCGACGGCCCATCCTTGGGCACGTCCGTCTCATCGGGACCCAACCGGCAGCGCTTAGCGAACCAACATCGGCGAACGAGTGAACTCCTGCCGCATTTGCACCCCGCGAACCGGGATCAATCGAGGCTGACCAGACCTGGGGCGACAACCTCGATGGCTTGCGCCACGGCGTGCTCGCGCTGCTGTGGGACATGGTCCAGAGCGTCCTGGAGAAGCTCGAGCGCCCGTTCGTCGTGGTAGGCAGACAAGGCCAGGGCGGCGGCGACCGCGCGGTCGTCGGGCAACGCCCGTTCGTCACCGGCGTAGGTGATGAGGGTGGACAGGTGGCCCAGGTTGTGGCGGTGAAGCTTGACGTCCCAGTCAGCAGCTCGCTGCAACCCGTGCAACGGCGCCACCCGCGCGCCGCTGACCAGTACGGTCACGTCGTCGGGACGGTACTGGTCCATGAGTTCCAGGACCCGCATCGCCACCGTGTCAGCATGCTTGACCGCGAGCAACGCCCACCGACGCCACCATTTGTCCGGCAGGTGTGGCAGAAGCTTGCTGAAGGCGTCTTCGCCCAACAGGGCCAGGACCACCATCGGGGTGGGGCACGTCTCGCCGGCCCCGACTGTTCGGCGCACCAACGCCGCTGCATCGGCGTCTCGGCCAACGTTGACCAGCAGCCGCAGCTCGAGGTCGACCGCATGGTCGCGGCGCACAAGACCGCCAAGACCGTCCGAACCCACCGTCGGCATCTGTTCCAGCTCGGCGAGAGCAGCCTTGGCATCACCGGCCTGCGCCTCGAGCTGAGCGGCTGTGAGGTGCACGTCGGGGTTCCCTGGAGACTGCTCACGCCAGCGTCCGACCCAGGTGCGCGCGAGGTCATAGTCCCTGCGTCGCACGGCCACCCCGACCTGGCACTGGACCAGGCCCTTCACGGCTGCTCGTGGGAGGAGGTCCGCGGAAGCCCACGCCAGCTCGGCCACCTCGCGCGATTCGTCATGCCACGTTTCGTCGGCGCCGAGGGTCAACGACCTGGCCAGGTCAACGCGCGCAACCGCGAGCGCGGCAAGGTCTCCGGCGTTGTCGGCCTCAGTGACCTCGTCGCGCGCCAGGGCGACGTTCCGCTCGGCTTTTTCGGTCGAGAGCCGTTCCTGGTCGGCATAGCCGCTGTGGCGCAGCCGGATCCCACCCAGCACGGGAGCGGGCCGGGACAGTCCGTCCTTGCGGACCGGCTGCTCATGCACACGCCCCTCATACCGGTAGCTCTCGCGTCGGAACACCCTCGTCCCGGTGAACTCGTTCGTCGGGTCCACGCTTGATGCGCCGGTGTTGACGATCCGTACCGCGTAGGCGTCCGACGCCCCGGTGGCGAGGTGTTTGCGCAGGGTGGATCCCTGCGACTCGAACACCTCGTCGGCATCCATCACCAGCACCCACTGTTTTGTGGCGTGGTCCATCGCGCGGTTGCGGGCCGCGCCGAAGTCGTCGTCCCAGTAACCTTCGATGACGATGTCGGTGTACTTGCGGGCGATCTCGCAGGTACGGTCAGTCGAACCGGTGTCGTACACGACGATCTCGTCGGCCCACCGGACCGACTCCAAGCACTGGTCCAGCACCTCTTCTTCGTCCTTGACGATGAAGACGGCCGAGATGGTCTGCCGTTTCTTGCTCACCAGTACCTCCGAAAGATGGACTGGTCCCCCAATCGGCCCAGCCTGCCCACCGATGAGGAACTACCGCAGGGCGGCTTCGACCCGGTCGACAGCCGGCTCGCCACGTTGCTGGGGAATCGCCGGCCGTCGGCCAAGCTCGATGGTCTTGCCGGTCCGCGCTGACTCCAAGAACGCTTCGGCGACGACGAGGGTGTCCATACCTTCAGCCATGGCGACGATGTGGTCACCGGTCCCGAGGACCGCGTCACGGAACGCTTCGTGCTGGACGCGCAAGGGTTCGCGTTTGGCGAGGGCGAACCGGGTGACGTCACCCTCGGTGACCCCGCGGAAGCTCACCACCGACTCCCACTCGGTGGTGAACGTGCCGTTCGCGTAATAGGTGAGGTCCGCGGCGATGGTGTCAGCGACCAGCGCCCCGCGCTCGCCGGTGACGACGGTGAGACGTTCCTTCATCGGCGAGAGCCAGTTGACCAGGTGGTTGACGACAGTCCCGTCAGCCAGCAGCCCTGTGGCCGCGACCATGTCCTCGTGCAGGCGCCCTGACTTGCGCGCGACCTGGGCAGCGACCGACACGAACGGACTGCCGACGAGCCATGCGGTCAGGTCGATGTCGTGGGTGGCGAGGTCTTTGACCACTCCGACGTCGGCGATGCGCTGCGGAAAAGGACCCTGGCGACGTGTGGTCACCTGGTAGACGTCGCCGAGCTCACCGGCCAGCACACGGGCCCGCAAGGCCTGCAACGCTGGGTTGAACCGTTCTATGTGGCCCACTGCTCCGACGAGACCCGCGGACGTGAACGCCTCATGCAGGCGCTGGGCGCCGGGCACCGTCGCTGCGACAGGTTTTTCGACCATGGTGTGGACGCCTGCGGCGGCCAGCTCCAGGCCGATGCTCTCGTGCAGCCCCGTCGGCGCTGCGACGACTGCCATGTCGACACCCTGGGCCACCAGGGCGGACACGTCGTGGTGCACGGGCAGGCCCTGGGCTGTGCCGAACGTGTCGCCTGCAGGGTCGACGATCGCGACCAGCTCCACCCCAGGCAGCTCACGGAGCACCCGCGCGTGGTGGCGGCCCATCGACCCGGCACCAACGAGCCCCGCACGCAGACCAGCCATCACGCACCAGCTTTCGCGACCGTGTTCACCGCTTCGACGATCCGGTCCAGGTCGCCTTGGCTCAGCGACGGGTGCACCGGCAGCGACAGGACCTGGGCCGCCGCTTTCTCGGTCTCGGGTACGTCGGCGGTCACCTGGAACGACGCCAGACGGTGGTTCGGGACGGGGTAGTACACCCCGCACCCGACCTGCCACTCGTCGCGCAAGGCCGTGGCGAACCCGTCGCGGTCCTCGGGCACCCGGACCGTGTACTGGTGGTACACGTGGACAGCCCCGGGCCTGACCGTGGGGACGCCGACACCGGCGAGGTGCTTGTCGAAGAACGCCGCGTTGGCCTGGCGAGTCGCGGTCCACCCGGCGAGCTTGCGCAGCTGGACCCGGCCGATCGCCGCGTGGACGTCGGTCATGCGCGTGTTGAACCCGACGCACTCGTTCTCGTACTGCACGAGCATCCCCTGGTTGCGCAGCAGCCGGAGCGTTCGTTCGACCCGTTCGTCGACGGCGGTGACCATCCCGCCCTCGCCGGAGGTCATGTTCTTCGTCGGGTAGAGGCTGAACGCACCGAACGTCCCGAACGTCCCGACGAGCCGGCCGTCCAGGGTTGCGGCGTGCGCCTGGGCGCAGTCTTCGAACACCGCCAGTCCGCGCGCACCGGCGAGCGCACCGATCTCTGCCATACCTGCCGGGTGTCCGTACAGGTGCACAGGCATCACGGCTGCGGTCCGCTGCGTGAGCACCGGTTCGATGGTGGCCGCACCCAGGCAGAACGTGTCCGGCTCGATATCGGCGAACACCGGGGTCGCGCCTGCCAGCGCCACCGAGTTGGCTGTCGCCGCGAAGGTGAACGACGGGACCACGACCTCGTCCCCAGGCCCGATCCCGGCCGCCAGCAGTCCCAGGTGCAGCGCGGACGTCCCCGAGCTCACCGCCACGGTGGGGCGTCCACCGCCGAGCCGGGCGGAGAACTCGCTCTCAAAAGCAGCGACCTGCGCCCCTTGAGCCAGCTGCCCGCAGGCGAGCACCGCGTCGACTGCGGCACGTTCTTCCTCACCGATGACCGGCTTGGCCGCCGGGATCATCTGCCGGGCTGTGCCATCGCTCATGACGAGCCTCCCACCTCGACCAACACGTCGTCGATCTCTTCGTACTGCTCGCCAGTGCCTGGGCACACCCACCGGTCGCCGTCACGGACCAGCTGTTCACCGGTCCGTCCGACCCAGCCGACGCGCCGGGCCGGGTTGCCCACGACCAGCGCGAAGTCGGGCACGTCGCGGATGACGACGGCACCTGCCGCGACCAGCGCCCACCGTCCGACGGTGACGGGCGCCACGCACACCGCACCAGCGCCGATGGACGCTCCTTCGCGGACCGTGACCCCCACAGGCGTCCAGTCGTGCGCCGACTTCGCCGACCCGTCTGGTGACACCGCACGCGGAAAATGGTCGTTGGTCAGCACCGCTGCGGGACCGACGAACACCCCTTCGCCCAGCTCGGCTGGCTCGTAGACCAACGCGTAGTTCTGGATCTTCGACCGGGCCCCGACACGCACACCGGTACCGATGTAGGCCCCGCGCCCCACGACACAGCCGGGACCCACGACGGCGTCCTCACGCACCTGCGCCAGGTGCCACACCTTCGTCCCGTCGCCGATCGTCGCCTGCGGCGACACGTCCGCAGTTCGCTCCTGGTCTGGCACCAGGCCTCCTCGGCCATTCAGGTCAGTGTTGCGTGCCCAACACCCCATCGACCAGGCCCAACGAACTCTGAGGCTGGATCCACCGCTTTTCGCCGGAGCGAACGTCACCTGCCCGGTGCGCCACCACCGGTTCGTCTACCACGACCGTGAGCACGACGTGACGTTGACCGACCTGTCGATGATCCACGTGCTGGAGCTTCCCAAGCTCACCTGCGAGCCTGACGGGACCGTAGAATGGCAGTGGTTGCGGTTCTTGGCCGCGCGGACCCCTGAGGAGATGACGATGGCTGCTGGTGACAACCCGCACAT
>WRCL01000196.1 GCA_009783975.1 Micrococcales bacterium | reverse complement strand
GGTCACCGGGACCGAGGCGTCGGCCCTGCTGAGGGTCGTGTGCCCTGACGCCCCACCGCAGCTGACGATGACGCCGCTGACGACGTTCGTCCACAGCCACCAAGACACGACCGTGAACGTGCTGTCGGCGGTCGGAGCCACGACGAGCAACGTCTTGGTGCTCACCGGCGCCGTCGCGACTCCCACCCGTGATGCCAGGGGTCTGGACGCCACGCTCATGGCTGATGTCGTCGACGGGTCGTTGCTGCGGGTGCGCGGGGCGACCTCCGACGGACAGCCGGGCCTGGTCGGGACGGTCACGGTCACTGTCACCGACGGTGCGTCGACGACCGTCACTGGCCAGGTCGCAGTGTTCGCCGCGTCTGATGCGGTCGGCCCGCCGATCGCCGTCCCTGACTCGGCGACGGTCCGGGTCGGTGCGCAGGTCGACATCCCGGTGACGGCCAACGACGTCGCCCCAGGCGGGGCCCCGCTCCAGGTCGTGCCTGGCAGTGTCATCGGTTCGGACACGCCTGGTGAGATCGTCTTCGCCTCGGGCAACACGGTGCGTTATGTCGCACCGAACGAACCGGGGATCTACGTGCTGCGCTACTCGGTGGCACCGGTGAGCTTCCCCGAGGCGGTCGCCTCGACGACGGTGCAGGTCGACGTCGTCGCCGGCGGGACCAACCGGGACCCGGTCCCACCGCCGCTGGTCGCACGGGTCGTCGCCGGGCAGTCGGTCGTCATCGCCGTCCCCACGCGCGACGTCGACCCCGACGGGGACTCGGTCGTCGTCGTCGGGGTGACCCAGCCGCCGCTCGGCTCAGGGGCGGCCAGCGTCGCCGACACCGGTGACGCCGTCGTCTTCCAGTCCTCGGTGACCGCGGCGACCCAGCAGGTGCTGTTCACCTACAGGGTCCGCGACAAGTTCGCAGGCGAAGGCACTGCGACGGTGCGGGTCGCGGTCACCGCCGCCGACACCAACAGCCCTCCTGTGGCCTTCACCGACCGGGTCCGGCTGCGCCAGGGCGACCGTGAACCAGCGGTCCTCGAACCGCTGCTCAACGACCGTGACCCTGCCGGTGGCCGGCTGAGCATCATCGCCGTGCGCCCTGACGCACCCAACACCGAGAACAACCCCGAGTGGAACCGGCTCGACGACCTGCTCGACACCAGGCAGATCGACGACGGCAAGGTTCTCGTCCGTGCCGGGGACGTGCTTGGCGTGCACGCCTACGTCTACACGGTGCGCTCGTCGCAGACCGGGTCGACAGTTGAGGGGCTGCTCGTCGTGGAGGTCACCGCCTCTGGTGGTGTCGACCCGCCTGAGGCCAAAGACACCATCGTCACCGCGGCCCGGCGGGCCGAGCTGTCACGCGACGGTATCGACGTGGTCACCGGCAAGGTCTCGTGGCCCTCCGGTGATGCCTCGTCCCTCGTGCTGGAGCTGTGGGGGGCTGACGCCCGGTATTCGGTCAACGGTCCGCGGATCGTCGGGCCGGTGCCCAAGAACGGTGCCCTGGTCCCGTTCACGCTGCGCGGGACCGACCGCGTGGGACGTGAGGTCACAGCCCACGCGTTCTTGCGCATCCCCGCGTTCGACGACATGCGGGTGTCGGGCGACCCGAACGCGAAGGTCGTCCAGGTCGAAGAGACCGGCTCGGTGCAGATCAACGTCGTCAACCGGGTCGCGCTGGCCGCCGGCGACCAGCTCGAGGTCGACAACCCCCGGTCGTTCGCCGTCCAGCGTCCCGAGGCGTCATGCACGCCCAGCGGTTCGGGGGTCTTGTACCGCGCAGGCGACGGTGCCCCATGGGCTGACACCTGCGTCGTGCGTGTGCGCCTGGCCGGGCAGAAGACGTGGACCGACCTTGTCGTGCCGATCCAGGTCACCCCCAAAGCGCCTCAGCCCCAGCTCGCCTCGACCTCACGGACCATCCCACCAGGGGCGAGCGAGACCATCGACCTGAAGTCGTTGACGACGTGGGAAGGTGGACGGGTCGGCGACGAGTCGAAGCTCGTCTACGCCACGTCGCTCAGCTCTGAGGGGTTCTTGCTCGCCCAGTCTGGTGCCCAGGTGACGGTGACCGCCCTGGCCAGCGCTGTGCCAGGCACACGCTCGACGGTGGCGGTCACTGTCGCGGCTTTCGGCGGGTTGCGTTCGACCATCGACCTGGTCGTCGGGCAGGCGGCCCCGGACATCCCGCGCGCGACGGTGTCGGCCACGTGCGACGCGAACAGAGGCAGCTGCACGGTCGCCCTTGTCGGGGTGCCCGGGGAGTATGACCCCTTCGCCGGCAAACCAGGCGCAGGGTTGACCTTGGGCGGTGTGAGCAGCGCGGGGTGCTCGTTCGCGACCGTCACCGCCATCGACACCAAGTCGGCGGTGGTGACCTGGAACAACGCACGGGGCAAACCGGTCGGAGGCCAGTGCCAGGTGCCGTACACGGTCCGTGACGCCCAAGAACGGCCCGGACCTGGCATGCTCCACCTCGACCTGCCGGGGTTCCCCCCGACGCCATCGCCGAGGTTGGTCGACGCCAAAGAGGACCACGTCGTCTTCGACGTCTCCGTGGGGATGTCGTTCCCGACCGTCTCAAAGATCTCTGTCTACCGCGACGGGACGTGGGTCGCCGACTGCGAGCCGTACCGGTGGTGCACCGTGTACGACGTCCTGGTCAACCGCAAGCAGAACTTCACCTTCCGGGCCCACAACGACGTGGGGGAGTCGGGCGAGTCCCAGCCGGTCCAGGCATGGGCGTACCGGGCTCCGGTCGTGACCGTCGAGACCGAGGTGCTCCAGGCGCGCTCAGCCACCGAAGGCAGGGTGCGGGTCACCGTGAACGAGCCAGCCGGTGACGCCAACTCTTTCAAGATCGCGATCGACGACGGTCCAGCCAACAACACCCAGCCGAGGCAGGGTGCGTCGACGTCGTTCGAGCTCGTGCTGGGGGTCGGCCGCCGGACGATCCATGTCACGCCGGTGAGCGATATCGGCCCACCGACGCGCGGCCTGCGCCCGCCACAGGCCGTGCCCACACAGGTCATCGTCATCGGGGCACCTGATGACCGTTCTCACGGCAACATCACCATCAACGAGACCACCGCGCAGATCGTGAATGTAGACATCCGGCCGAACCATGCCCCCACGCTGAAGCTGGAGTACGGGATGGCCGAGAGCGACAGGGTCTCGTGCGTCGAAGGTCGGCCAAGCGGTGGGCGCGGGCTGCAGACCAGCACAACCCCGTCATTCTCGATGCAGTACGCCACCCAGTACTGGTTCGTGGTCTGCGCGGACAACGAGTTTGGGACGGCCGGAGGCCTCGTCAAGGGTGCCTCGACGTTCGTCATCGACAAGAACCCCCCGCAGATCATCAACGTGCACCAGATATCTTCCACACCGGTGGTCAACCACGGCAGCGTGTCGACGTGGTCCTACCAGATCGTGCCCCCTGTCGTCCGCGCCACACCCGGGATGACCGTCGAGTACTCCGTCGATGGCCAGACGTGGTCACCGAGCTTCACCTGGGCGACCACGGTCTCGGTGCGCCAGTGCGCTCTGGGAGAGTGTTCCGCCGTCATCCAGATCTCCAGGCCGTTGCCCACCCCGCCGCTGCCGGTGACGCTCACCGCCCAGAAGTTTGGGTGTGAGGCTCCCGACCCGTTCTCGGTCAACGTCCCCAGCGCGACCGGGACCGCCACCCGTGGCGGTTTCGCCCCCGACGGGCGGGCCACGTGGATCTGGACGTGGACTGACGACTACCGCGCTCTGGGGCCGGTCACGGCCTACTCGCAGGGAAACTGCCGGCAAGACGACGAAGTGTTGAACCAACCATAAGAACAACGCCCCCGCGCGATCATCGGAAGGCTGCGTATGACTATCTCACCGGAACAGACGGCATGGTTTGCCGAGACGTTCTCGACCTTGGCGGACAATGTCGAGCTTGCCCTGCTGGGCAAACGGCACGTCATCGAGCTGGTGCTGGCCACGGCCATCTCCGGCGGGCACGTGCTGCTCGAGGACTGCCCGGGGACCGGGAAGACCGCGCTGGCGCGGACGATCGCACAGACGATCCACGGCACGTCCTCCAGGATCCAGTTCACCCCAGACCTGCTGCCTGGTGATGTCACCGGGATCAGCGTCTACGACCAAAAACGTGGTGATTTTGAGTTCCACGCCGGGCCGGTGTTCGCCAACGTCTTGCTCGCTGACGAGATCAACCGGGCCAGCCCCAAGACCCAGTCGGCGCTGCTGGAGGTCATGGAAGAGGGCAACGTCACCGTCGACGGGGTGACCCGCCCGGTGGGGACGCCGTTCTTGGTCGTCGCCACGCAGAACCCGATCGAGCAGTCCGGGGTGTACCGGCTGCCTGAGGCCCAGCTCGACCGGTTCATGGTCCGCGCGTCGATCGGGTACCCCGACGACGCGTCGACGGTGCGGATCATCCAAGGGATCGCCAACCCCCGCGGGCCGGTGCCACCGGTGATCGAGGCGCCGATGCTCGTCACCATGGGCGAGATCGCCCGGACCGTGTTCATGAACCCGCTGCTCGTGGACTACCTCGTGCGGATCGTCAACGCGACACGGGCGGCCAGCGAGGTGCGTCTGGGAGTCTCGGTGCGTGGGGCGATGGCGCTGTCCAAGCTCGTCGGCACGTGGGCTGCGGCGCACGGACGCGGGTTCGTCGTGCCTGATGACATCCGCTCCCTCGTCGAGCCGGTGTTCGCCCACCGGCTCGTGCTCGAACCTGAGGCGGAGTTCGACGGGGTCACACCCAGCGTCGTGCTCGCCCAGATCCTGCTCGACGTCCCGGTGC
>WRCL01000195.1 GCA_009783975.1 Micrococcales bacterium | reverse complement strand
GTGAAGAAGCAGTCCGGCGGCCACGGACAGTACGCCGTGGTGAACATGCGTGTCTCGCCCCTGCCGCGCGGGGAAGGGTTCAAGTTCGTCGACTCGGTCGTCGGCGGGGCCATCCCACGCAACTACATGTCGGCGGTGCAAAAAGGCATCACTGAGGCGATGGCAGGCGGCGGGGTCCACGGGTACGAGATCGTCGACATCCAGGTCGAGGTCTTCGACGGCAAAGCCCACTCGGTCGACTCCTCTGACATGGCGTTCCGCACCGCCGCAGGGCTCGGGGTCAAAGAGGCCCTCGCCGCCGGCGGCTCGGTCGTCCTCGAACCAGTGTCCAAGGTGCTCGTCACCGTCCCGACCTCAGCCCAGGGTGACGTCATGGGCGACCTGTCGACCCGGCGCGGACGTATCAACGACACGGCGTCCCTCGACGGGGGGATGGTCCGGATCGAGGCGTCAGTACCTGAGGCCGAGCTCACCCAGTACATCTTGAAGCTGCGCGGGCTCACCGGCGGCCGTGTGGCCCTGGAGATCTACCCCGACCGGTTCGAGATCTGCCCTGAGCACCTCGTCCAGTGACCCACTTCTCACCCGCCCTGCACCTGCCAGGTCGCACGGCACCTGCAAGATTCCACTAGGGTGAGGCACGCCGAGACCGGCGTCGACATCAAGAACGAGGTGACCGTATGACCGCCCCTGCTGCACCCGGGACGTCCACCAAGCTGCTCATCGCCGGTGGGGCCTCCGCCGGCGTGGGCCTGCTCATCAAGCTGATCTTGCCGTTGACCTACGGCCAGTTCGACACCAGCAGCTACGACCAGCCGTGGGAGACCAAGAAGGCTGGCTCCGCGGTCCTGGCGTTCCTGGGCGCACCGGGCTTCGACGGGATGGGCCTGGCTGACCTCGCAGTGCTTTTCGGCGGCGTCGCGCTGGCCCTGTCCTTCGCGGTGCGCGGGTTCGAGCCGAAGGTGCCCCGCCCGGCGGCCCCGCAGGCCTACCCCCAGTATGGTGCCCAGCCTGGCCAGTACGCCCAGCCCCAGACCAGCGGCCAGCAGCCCGGGTACCCCCAGGCCGGCCAGCAGTACGCCCAGCCGGCTGCTCCGGCACCTGAGGCTGGCGGCTACCCGCCCCAGCAGCAGCAGCAGTGGGGCGGGGCTGGTTCCTGACTCCCGCACGACGACAAGGGCCCGGTCGGCTGACCGGGCCCTTGTGGCGTGTCGCGCCGACAATGCCGGACAGGTCGCCTTCAGGGCTCTGGCGAGGCCAGAGGAGGAAGGGTCACACGCACGACAAGACGGCCGACGGCCGTCCTGACCAGCCAGTCGCCACCCCAACACACAGCAGGAGGAGCGTCGCAGCAGCGCTGCGTCCGACGACGACGACGCGGCCAGACGCCCCGCATGGCGCGGCGAACCCGGCATCTGCGGCGCGACAGGCCACGTGTGCGTCGTGCTCAGCCGAAGATCTCCGCGGCGACCTCGCGTGCCAGGGCCTGGCCGTCGGTCTCTGCCGTCGCGACGTAGACCCACACACCGTTACGTGCGAAGACGATCTCTTGCAGCGCGATCGTCGTGTCGATCCCGTCGAGCGAGACAGGCGCGTCCTCGGTGACGATGCACAGCTGCCCGCCGAGGTCGGCGTCACATGTGAAGCCCAGGTCCGCCAACCCTCCGGCAGCATCGCTGACCGCCTCCGGCGAGGCGGTCGACACCACGAGGGTCACACCGGCGACCTCTCCCCCGGCCCACTCGCACCCCAGCGCCACCGACGCCCCTGAGGGGGCTGGTTGGACCAGGTCGGCGCTCTCGTCGTACAGCTCGACACCTGCGAGAGCCGAACCCACCGCGGCGCAGTCGGTCGGCAGGTTCACCGGGACCGTGGGACCAGCAGCGGTGGTCTGAGGTTCGGCACCTGGTGAGGCCGGTTCGTCTGCGTCGCCCTGGCAGCCGACGAGCATGACGAGCAGCCCGACGGATGCGGCAGCAGTGGCACCACGGCGCATGGTGAGCGTTCCTCTCGGTGGACAGTCGTGGCGCCACTATGGCAGCAACAGGGCCCTCAGCGAAGCTCTCTCGGGCGAAACCCCGGGTGGAACCTGCGGCCGGGCCCGCGGGGGGTAACCTTGCCAGATGGCCCTCTACCTGGACGTGCACCCGGCGGACCCCCAGCCCCGGGCGGTCGCGCAGACGGTTGACGCGCTCAAGGCCGACGCGGTCATCGCCTACCCCACCGACTCGATGTACGCGCTGGGCACGCGGATGGGCAACCACGCGGGGGCCGAGCGGATCCGGCGTGTGCGCACCTTGGACGACAAGCACCACCTCACCCTCGTCGTCGCCGAGTTCGCCCAGCTCGGGCCGCTGGTCACGTTGAGCAACCGGGCGTTCCGCGCGATCAAGGCTGCGACCCCCGGCCCGTACACGTTCGTCCTGCCGGCCACACCTGAGGTCCCCCGGCGCCTGGCCCACCCGAAGAAACGCTGCGTGGGGGTGCGGATCCCTGACGACGTCGTCGCCCGGGCGATCTTGCGCGAGCTGGGCGAACCGTTGCTGTCGTCGTCGTTGATCATCCCCGGGCACCAGTGGCCCATGACCGAGGGCTGGCAGATCAAAGAAGAGCTCGACGACGTCCTTGATGTCGTCGTCGATGCTGGCGACCGTGGCACCACCCCGACGACGGTGGTCGACTGGACCTCAGGTGACCCAGAAGTGCTGCGTGTCGGCGGCGGGGACCCCACCCGGTTCCTCACGAGCTGATCGTCGGACGTCCAAGGACGCACAATAGGTAGACGACGTCCCGCGCGGGACGAGATGGAGGACTCACGATGGTCGACTTCGGTGGTATCGCTGACAAGGCCAAAGGCGCTGTGGGCAGCCACGGCGACAAGGTCGCTGGTGCCGTGGGCAAGGCGGGCGAGGTCGTCAAGGACAAGACCTCCCTGCCCGACGACAAGGTCGACGCTGTCGTCGAGAAAGTCGAGACCCTGCTCACCGACAAGAAGAAGAAGTAAGCCACCAGGTGCCCGGCCCTGCCCTCGGGCGGTGGGTCCTGCGCCGGCGAGCCGGTCGTACCTCCCAGGTCGCCACAGCCCCCAGACCCAGGCAGGGGTAGGTTTGGCGGCCCCGGGCGGGGTGGTATTTCGACCGGCGTGTCGGGGCTATTGTGGTCCTTTGGCCTACCGACCAAGGGGCTGCCATGCGTCGTCTCGTCGTCTTGTTCGCCGCTGCTGCGCTGGCCGTGGCCGGGTGCCAGTCAGGTGGGGCGTCCACCTGGACCATGGAACCGGGTGACCGCCCGACACCCACCCCCGAGATCGACGCTCTCGCCGCGTGCCTGCACGGAACCTGGGTGCTTGACGAGGCGGTTTTCTCGGCCATGCTCTACCCCGTGCTCGTCGACTACGCGACGGAGGCAGGTGTCGCGACGACCGATACGACGATCACCGGCACCCAGACCGTCACCTTCGACACCGACGGGACGTTCACAGCCACGACCATGGTCTCGGGCAGCGTCGCAGCCGAGACTGTCCGCCTGTCTCTCGAGGCGTGGACCACGGGAACGTGGCGCACCGACGGGCAGAAAGTCGCGGCCCCGACGGTGGACTACGGCGGCACCGCGACCCAGGTGCTTCATGGCGAGTCCCAGAGCGACGACCTCGCAGGGGCCGACGACGCCGACTTCGCCATGCTCCCGCGCAACCTCGCCCCAGCCTCATGCACCGACAACACTCTGACGTTCACCGGCGTGGGCAGGGTTCTGGACTTGCCGGACGTGCCCGACGACCTCGTCTTCACCCGCCGCTCGTAACCCCGGTCCGGCACACCGCGGACCGCGGTGCGCCGCAGACGTGCCGGCAGCCACCGCCCCTCACCACCAACCTCGTCGTACGCCCCACACACACAGACATCAATCGAGTTCGATACTTTGGCGCCGAGATCGACATTTAAACTGTCGAACTCACCGCCAAACTGTCGAACTCACCGCCAAAGTATCGAACTCGAAATCCCTCCGTGGTCGGGACCCGTCAACCGTCCCACCCCAGGAGCCTGGCGGTTCGCCGGGACCGGCGGGCGGCGGCGCTGACCGTCGCCTGCGCGTCACCGACCAGGGCCGCCAGACCCGCCGGCGTCGTGCGAAGAACCCCCCGACGGTCGCCCAGGACGCGCACCCGGCGGGGCAGGTCTTCGACGGCGGTCAGGGCACCGCCGGGCCCCGGGGAGCTGGGTGTGGACCTGCGACGGCCGGCACGCCCGCGGACAACACCACGGACAGGCCGAGGCTCGTCCGCGGGGCGCACGACGAGCGACCGAACCGCTGGTGCTACCCATTTCGGGCAGTTGTGTGGCAAGATCAGACCCTGCCGATAGTGGTCCGGCTGCTCCGGTCCCGGTCTTGGCTCGGGTGGCCCGGGGTTGGCCGTGGGGTGGCGCAGGGTCAGGAGGGATGTGTGATGAACCAGGCGGGTGATGCCGCAGGGGCGGCCGGCCGAAGCCTCAGCAGAGCGTGGAACGCACTATTTTGACGAGCAACACGGAGGCTCGATGGACAACAGGGACCACTTCGGCAAAAAGCTCTCCCCGATGCCGAAGCGCAAGAGTGAGTCCGATTTTCGCTTCGGGGGACGCGCCAGTGATCCGGTTGCCAGGGCCTTCATGTGGTTCGTGGTCCTGTCCACCGCGCTGATCGGGGCTCTTATAATTGTCGGAGGAATCGCTGCGTCCGAGGGGTACGCCTTTGCCCTGATCGCGACCTGTTTCGGCGTTGCGGCGATCTCCTTGGCGCTTTTCGGGTTCGCAGTCGTGCTGTG
>WRCL01000194.1 GCA_009783975.1 Micrococcales bacterium | reverse complement strand
TCATCGGGTTGCGTGCTGTGGAGGCTGAGCAGCGAGCGGGCCGCCATGCGACGGTCATCCACAACCTCATCACCTCCCGGGTCGTGCCTGACCTCATGACCGCCGCCGGCGCGCTGCCGGTGCGCACCCGCGTGGGGCACCCGTACGTGCGCCGTGCGATGGCTGCGCACAGCGCGGTGTTCGGCGGGGAGCACTCCGGGCACTACTACTTCCGCGACTTCTTCTACGCCGACGACGGGCTGCTCGCCGCGTTGCACGTCGTGGCGGCCCTCGGCGAGCAGCCGCACCCGATGTCGGTGCTCACCAGCCTGTACCACCCCTACGTCAGCTCTGATGAGGTGAACTTCACCGTCGAGGACCCCGACGCGGTGTGCGCGCAGGTGCTCGCCGCGTACCGGGACGAACCGGGGGTCGTCGTCGACCACCTCGACGGCCTGACCGTCGCCCATTGGGACGGCGATCCGCAGTGGTGGTTCAATCTTCGCCAGGCCGCCACCGAACCGGTGCTGCGGCTCAACGTCGAGGCAGCCGACGCCGACGTCATGGGTTCGGTCCGTGACGCGGTGGTGGCACGAGTCAACGGAGGACAGCCGTGAGCAGCCCACAGCTCGAAGACTGGGTGCGTGACCTGTTGCGCTGCCCAGTGACCGGTAGCCCGCTGGTCGACCGGACAGGACCAGACGGTGTGGCCGAGATGGTCGGCACCGACCCTGACCGGACGCTGGCCTACCCGGTGCGCGACGGGGTGCCTGTGCTGCTCGCCGACGAGGCCCGTGAGGTCGGTGCGTGACCAGGTACGCGGCGTAGCCGCGCGGGGCAGCTAGGCTTCGTCCAGCGCATCTGACGCTCGCCTCGACCCAGCTCCAGGAGACGTATGTCCACCAGCGGTGGCACCAAGGCCATCATCGCGGCGCTGGGCGCCAACCTTGGTATCGCGGTGACGAAGTTCTGTGCCTACCTGCTCACCTCGTCCAGCTCGATGCTCGCCGAGTCGGTGCACTCGATGGCTGACTGCGGCAACCAGGTCCTGCTGCTGTTCGGCGGCCGCCAGGCCCGGCGTCCCGCGGACGCTGGGCACCCGTTCGGGTATGGCCGTGAACGCTACCTGTACGCGTTCGTCGTGTCGGTCGTGCTGTTCACCGTCGGTGGGTTGTTCGCGGTGTACGAGGCGTGGCACAAGTGGCACGACCCGCACCCGATCACCTCGTGGCACTGGGTGCCCGTCGTCGTGCTCGTCGCCGCTGTCGTCATGGAGTCGTTGTCGTTGCGCACCGCGCTGCGCGAGGCGCGCCCGCACCGCGGCGACCAGTCGTGGTGGCGGTTCATCCGGACCTCGAAATCCCCTGAGCTGCCTGTGGTGCTGGCCGAAGACACCGGCGCCCTCGTCGGCCTGGGTTGTGCCCTCGGGGGTGTGGGCGCCACGTTGGTCACCGGCGACGGCAGGTGGGACGCCGCTGGGACCGCAGCGATCGGGGTGCTGCTCATGGTCATCGCGGTGGTCCTCGCCGCGGAGATGGGGTCGTTGCTCGTCGGCGAGGGTGCGAGCCCCGACGACGTGGCGAAGATCAAGGCTGCCCTCGTCGGCGGGCCGGTCGCCTCGGTCATCCACCTGCGCACCTTGCACCTGGGCCCCGAGGAGCTGCTCGTGGCAGCGAAGATCGAGGTCGCCCACGGTGACGCGGTCCAGATCGCCCAGGCCATCGACGACGCTGAGGCACGGGTGCGTGCCGCGGTGCCCGCCGCGGCGCTGATGTACCTCGAACCTGACCTGCGCCACACCCCAGACGAGTAACAGCCGGCCCCCGCGTCACCGGGGCGCGCCGGGCTGCCCTCACCGGTCTGGCAGACTGGGCCACTGCCCCACAGCCGCACACGTGCCGACCCGAGCCGTGCGGCACACTGGACCCACAAAGACCACCGCAGCCCCCGACCTCAGGACGAAGGATGATGAACGACACGACGAACACCCCTGACCTCGACGCCCAGGCTGTGGCCGACGACCACGCCCACGTGTTCCACTCATGGATGGCCCAGGGCGCCCCCCGGCCGTTCGTCGTCGCCGGTGGCGAGGGCTGCTGGGTGTGGAACCACGCTGGCAAGCGTTTCTTGGACTTCTCCTCCCAGCTGGTGAACACGAACATCGGCCACCAGCACCCTGCGGTCGTCAAGGCGATCTGCGACCAGGCCTCGACGCTGGCGACCGTCGCCCCGGCGACGGTGAGCACCGCACGCAACGCCGCAGCCGAGGCTGTGCTCGAGCACGCGCCGCAGGGGTTCACCAAGGTCTTCTTCACCAACGCCGGTGCCGACGCCGTGGAGAACGCGATCCGGCTGGCCCGGTTGACGACCGGACGGGAGAAGGTCATCTCCTCGTACCGTTCGTACCACGGCAACACCGGTGCGGCGATCACCGCGACCGGCGACTGGCGCCGCTCGCACAACGAGTACGCCCGTGGTCACGTCCACGTGTTCACCCCGTACCTGTACCGCACCGAGTTCTGGGCCACGTCACCGGAGCAAGAGTGCGAACGTGCCCTGCACCACATGGAACGTGTGATCCAGGCCGAAGGCCCAGCGTCGGTCGCCGCGATCTTGCTCGAGAGCGTCCCCGGGTCGGTCGGGGTGCTCGTGCCGCCCCCCGGGTACCTGTCTGGGGTGCGCGAGATCGCCGACCGGTACGGCATCGTGCTGATCTTGGACGAGGTCATGGCAGGGTTCGGCCGGACCGGGTCGTGGCTGGCGCTGGACCTGTTCGACGTGCGCCCGGACCTGGTCACCTTCGCCAAGGGTGTGAACTCCGGGTACGTCCCGGCCGGTGGTGTGATGATCTCCGCGCCGATCGCGCAGGCGTTCGACGAACGCGTCTTCCCCGGTGGCCTGACCTACTCTGGGCACCCACTGGCGATGGCTTCGATCGTCGCGACCCTCAAGGCGATGAAGGACGAGGGGGTCGTCGACAACGCCGCACGTGTCGGGGCTGACGTCCTGGGGCCGGCCCTGGCCGGTCTGCTCGACAACCGCCTCGTCGGTGAGGTGCGTGGGGTCGGGGTGTTCTGGGCGGTCGAGCTCGTCGCCGAGCCCCAGACCCGCCAACCTGTGGCGATGGACGTCATGGGCAAGGTCAAGGCTGCGTGCCTGTCACGTGGGCTGCTGCCGTTCGTCGTGGAGAACCGCATCCACGTGGCCCCGCCGTGCATCATCACCGCCGACGAGGCCAGCCTGGGTGTGGGGATCCTCGCCGACGCGCTCGACGAGGCGGCCAGGTAGACGGTCTTGTGTGGTGGTCGTAGGACGGAATGGTCCTTTTTGGGTGGTTCTGTCTTCTAGGATGTAGTGATGCTCGACGGTGACGTGTTATCGCTGTGGTTGCAGCATCGCGCTGGTACCGTCCTGCGCGGGTCGTTGATCCGTTTGAGCCCGGCTGGGCTCCTGCGGGTTTCGATGGCTGACGACTCCCGTCCGGTCCAGGTGCAGCTGCCCGTGCAGCACGGTGGCCAGGCGGCGGTCGCCCGCGCGTCGTTCTGCGACGCCCCCGACGCCACGGCGTTGGCGCTGCGGGTGCAGGCCGTGTCGTCCGAAGAAGAAAAGCTCCGCCAGATGGAGCGGCTGCTGTCGATGCTCTCGGTCGTCACCGCTGCGCGCGAGCAGCCAGCCACCTACCCGGCGGTGCTGCCGGTCGCCGAGTCGTTCGTCGTCACGGTGCCGGGCACGCAGATGCCGACGAGCCCCAAGCTCGACGAGTACGAGCTGTGGTGCGACGTCATGGCGTGGTGCGAGACCAACCTCGCTGAGCGCCACCAGGCCGACGGCCTGGCCGCACGGGGGCTGCAGGTCGTCGTGCCGCGGCTGCTGCCAGTGTTCGCGACCGTCAACGCTGTGCACGAGAACCTCGGGGTGATCCACCGTGACATCACCCCGAACAACGTCCTGGTCGACCGGGCCGGACGCCTACAGCTGGCCGACTGGGGGATCGCGCACGTCCTGGCCCCGGACAAGACCTCCACGTTCACCCAGCGTGTGGGCAACGTCGGGTACGCGATCCCGCCTGAGACGCTGCGCGGCGACAAAGCCATCGGCCGGTACACCGACGCGTGGTACCTGGGGTGCCTGTTCGTGTGGATGCTCACCGGCCAGCTCCCAGGCCCTGAGGGTGCGTTGCCCGCAGGTCTGCCCGTCGGCCCGGTCGGCGACCGGGTCGACACCATCGCCCGTGGTCTGTGCCAACCAGACCCGCGCCGGCGGATGGGGCTGCCTGAGGCCGGGGCACGGCTGGCAGAGCTCGTCGGGGGCCCGCCGGTGCTCAGCGCACCTGCCCGGCCTGAGCCGGTCGTCGTCGGGCCAGGTGGTGGCAGGGTCGTCGTCTCCGGCCAGCCGTCAGGACCTGTGGCCTCACGCCCCCAACCATCAGGCCCTGTGGGTCCGCGCGGCCAGCCGTCAGGGCCTGTGGCCTCACGTGCCCAACCGCTGGGCCCTGCGGCGTTGCTCGTCGCACCAGACCAGCCGCCGGTGAAGACTGTGCCTGGCCGGTCGGCGTCGCAGCCGCGCCCGCTCTCGTCGGACCTGCGCCGGATCGGTGCTGTCGTCCTTGCCGTGGTGTTCGCCGTCGTCGTCGTCGTCACGCTCGTCGTCCACATCCTGCGGTGGGGCGACACACCTGGCGACGACGAACCTGGTGCCCGCGGGCCAGGACAACAGATCTGTGCCGTGGTCGAGGTCTAGCCGAACGACAGGAGAGACGTATGGCCGAGGAGTCGCAGCGGTTGCTGCTCGTCGACGACGAGGTGGCGATCACGTCGATGCTCGCG
>WRCL01000193.1 GCA_009783975.1 Micrococcales bacterium | reverse complement strand
GGCAAGTAGGGCTGGTCAGCCCTCCCCGGTGACCAGGTAGCGGATCCGGCGGGCCACGGACACCCCGTGGTCGCCGAACCGCTCGTAGTAGCGCGCGAGCAAGGTGAGGTCGACGGCTTGTTGCGCTGTGCCCGGCCATGTGCCGCCGAGCAGCGCCGCGAACGACGCGGTGTGCAGCTCGTCGAGCAGGTCGTCGTCACGTTCGATGGCGTCGGCGACAGCCAGGTCCCGGGTTGCCAGCAACCGCACCGTGCGGTCGGCGACCCGTTCGGCGCTCGCACCCATCGACGTGACAAGCTCGGTCACATGCTCTGGGACCGCTGGTTGGGGGTAGCACCGCCGGGCGACCTCAGCCACGTGCCGGGCCAGGTCGCCCATCCGTTCCAGGGTCGAGGCGATCCGCAGGCCCGAGACGAGCACCCGCAGGTCTGTGGCGACCGGTTGCTGGCGGGCGAGCAGCATGACGCACCGTTCGTCCAGGTCACGGTTGAGCGCGTCGATCGCCTCGTCGTCGGCGATCACCGACTCGGCCAGCGGCAGGTCTGTGGTCGCCAGCGCACGTCCGGCGGCGGCGATGGCCGTGTCCACCTTTTCGGCCATGGCGACCAGGTCCTCACCGAGCTGGGCCAGCTCGGCGTCGAAGATCTCACGCATCGTTGCTCCTGTCTGGTGCGCCCAGCCAGGATTCTGGCACGACCTGGTGAACAGCCGGGGCCTGTGAGGTGAACAGTCGCCGTCGAACCGCCGACACCGGCGGCGGGCGCCGGCCGTTGGCCTACTGTGGTGGGTGTGGGACCGTTCTTTCCTGACGCGGCGTGCTTGGTGGCCGCACTCGTCGGGGTGCTCGTCGGCGCGGCGGCCACAGCCGCTTTCCGCTGGTCCGAACGTGTGCAGAAGACGGTCCCGCCTGGGCCTGAACCGCTGGTGGACGACGGTGTCGTGCGGGTGCTCGCCGTCCTGCGCTCAGCGGCGGTCGTCGTGGACGACTCCGACGCGGTCGTACGTGCCACCCCGGCAGCTTTTGCCCTGGGCCTGGTGCGTGACGGGGCCCTCGTCCATGAACCCATCCGGCGTCTGGTCGCCGGTGTCCGCGCTGACGGGGTGATCGCTGACGCCGAGCTGGACCTGCCGCGCGGCCCGATGGGCCCGGTGACGTTGCGGGTGTCGGTGCGTGTGGCACAGGTCGCCCCGGGGCTCATCGCGGTGCTCGTCGACGACCTGACCCAGGCCCGTCGTGTCGAGGCGATCCGCCGCGACTTTGTCGCCAACGTCTCCCACGAGCTGAAAACCCCGGTCGGGGCGTTGGCGCTGCTGGCAGAAGCGGTGAGCGAGGCCCCAGACGACGCGCAGGCTGTGCGCCGTTTCGCCGGTCGGATGACCGACGAGACGACCCGGTTGTCACGTCTGGTCCACGAGATCATCGAGCTGTCGCGCCTGCAGGTCGCGACGACTGACGGCCTGCGCCTGGTCGAGGTTGACGACGTCATCGCCGAGGCGGTCGACGCGGTCTCGACGACGGCCTCGGCCCGTTCGGTCCGGCTCACCGTCGGGCCCAGCACCGGTCTTCAGGTCACCGGCGACCGGCAGATGCTTGTCACGGCGGTGCGCAACCTTGTCGACAACGCTGTGGCCTATTCGGCCGACGGTGCGTCGGTGAGTGTCGCCGCGCGGTCCTCACGCACTGACGCCGGGGTCGACGTCGCCGAGGTCGTCGTCGTCGACGAAGGTGTGGGGATCCCCGCCGACCTGCAAGAACGAGTTTTCGAGCGTTTCTTCCGGGTTGACCCTGCCCGGTCGCGTGACACAGGCGGCACCGGTCTGGGCCTGTCGATCGTCAAACACGTCGCCGCTGACCACGGCGGGGACGTCACTGTGTGGTCGCAACCTGGCCGCGGCTCGACGTTCACCATCCGGGTGCCCAAAGCCGACCAGGGTGTGCGCGAGGCCCCCAACCCGCAGGAGGACGCCGCGTGACCCGTGTGCTGGTGGTCGAAGACGAAGACTCCTACCGTGACCCGCTGACGTACCTGCTGACCCGCGAAGGCTACGACGTCGTCGAAGCGGCCACAGGTGTGCAGGGGCTGGCCCAGTTCGACCAGCACGGCGCGGACCTGGTGCTGCTCGACCTCATGCTTCCGGGCCTGTCAGGGACCGAGGTGTGCCGCCGGCTGCGTGCGGTGAGCAACGTCCCGGTCATCATGCTCACCGCCAAGGACGACGAGATCGACAAGGTCGTCGGCCTCGAGCTCGGCGCCGACGACTATGTCACCAAGCCGTACTCCTCACGTGAGCTGCTCGCCCGTGTCCGTGCCGTCCTGCGCCGCCACGCCGCCGTCCCTGGACCGGGATCCACAGGCCCCGTCTTGCGCCTGGGCCCGGTCGAGATGGACCTCGACCGCCACACGGTCCGTGTCCACGGCGCCCTGGTCACCTTGCCGCTCAAAGAGTTCGAGCTGCTGGAGATGCTCCTGACCAACCCCGACCGCGTCCTGACCCGCACCCAGCTCATCGACCGCGTCTGGGGCGCCGACTACGTCGGTGACACCAAAACCCTCGACGTCCACGTCAAACGCCTCCGCGCCAAGATCGAAGACGACCCGGCCACCCCCACCCTGCTCACCACCGTCCGCGGCGTCGGCTACAAGCTCGCCCTCCCCGAACCCTGACGGCGGGCAGCGAGAACCCCCGCGCCCAAGGCCACCAACAACAGCATCACACTCACTGGCCGCAGCAGACATAGAGGACTATACGTTCTCGCATATGTGCTGCTAGAATCGATGTATGACTCCCGCTCTGACGATCGCCGACAAGCTGCGCGAGGCGCGGGTTCGGTCGAGCCTGAGCATGAACGACCTGGCCAAGCTCTCTGGGGTGTCCCAGCCGACCGTGTCGCGGGTCGAGTCGGGGCAGTCCCAGCCGTCGGCTGCGACCTACCTGGCCTTGCTCCAGGCGGCCGGGTTCTACGACGACGGCACGCAGGTTGTGCCCGTCTCTCGCCCGTCGGCGACCTGGACAGCACGGTGGTTGCTCGGCGACCTGGACGACAAGCCCGAGGACGCCGACCGCTGGGTTGGCGGCTGGCAACGCATCGGGCTCGTCGGCGACGACCTGGCAGTCCTCGACGTGGAGGGGTTGCTGTTCCGTGCCGGGCGTTCGGCGGTGCTGACACGGCGCCCTGGGTCGTTCGACGTCCAGAACCCCCAGCAGTGGTCGGCGCGCGAGGTCGCCGCGAGGCTGCGCACCGCTGGCGTCGAGCACGCCGTCACCGGTGACGAAGCCCTCGAACAGATGGGCGCACCGCTCATCCCCGTCGCGCCTGTCGTGTACGTGTCCGACATGCGCGCAGCCATCGCGGCGCTCGGCACGGCGCCATGCCTGCCAGCGGACTGGAGACGGCGCAAGGTCTCGCTCGTGCCGTTCGACACAGCCAGCGAAACCGGCCGCTGGCAAGCAGACGGCGGCACGTGGTTCGCCAGCCAGGTGCAGGTCGTGCTCGACGGCTATGGGGGCTACGGACGGATGGTTGAGCAGACGCAGGCATTGGTGCGCTGGCTGGAGGAAGAGCGACGGTGAGAGCTCTGGAGCCCGGCGGCGTGCCTGGCAGATCCGGTGGACGGTGGACTCTTGGGCCCAGGTCCGGCGCGCTACCAGCACACGGTGGCCAAGGGATCTCGCCGACGTTGTTCGTGTCACGCACGACGTTGTGCGACGTCCTGGACGCTCTGGCAGACCACCGTGACGCACTGGTGGTGGTCGGTTCACATGCCGTGCACGAACGCACCGCTGGCGTCATGGACTACTCGACCTCGACCAAGGACGCGGACATCGCGGTCGTCCCTGTGCTGATCTCGGCGGGGCCGACGATCGAGGACCAGTTGCGCGGCATCGGGCTGCGCCCGTTGTGCGAGATCGTCGAGCACCCCGCGCACCGCCGGTATACCGACCAGCCCGGCTTGTGGGGCAAAGGTTTTGACGACAACGGGCAACCTGTGTCTGAGGTGGACCTCCTGGTCCCTGCCGCACTGTCTGGCGGCGCCACAGACGACAGCGACCAGGCACCTCCGGCGACCGCACACCATGGCTCCATGGCCACCCGCGCAACGAGCGGGATCGAGCTGGCAGCGTCCGACCGCGAGCTGTTGTCCGTCACGTCGTTCGCCGACGGGTCAGTCCGTCGAGCGTGGGTCGCCGGGATCCCGTCGCTCCTGTGTGCCAAGACCTACAAACTGCACGACAGGGTCACCAGGCGCGAAAAGACGGGCCGCGACAGGGTCGTCGCCAAAGACGGTGGCGACATATGGCGCCTCATGGCAGCCAGCGACCCCGAAAGCGTCGCCACGACCTTCGGGTACCTGGCCGACGACGACCAGGTCGGGCCGGTCGCGCAAACCGGAGTGGCAAGGTTGCGGCAACTGATCAACTCTGGAGAGCTGCGCACGCTGGCGTTGGACGACCTGGACGACGGCGGGACCGGAGAGGTCTCGGACGTCTACTACGACTGGACGCACACATTCATGGCCGCGACCGGACGGGCGTGAAGTAACGCGACGTCTGATCGGGCCAGGTCGGACCGAACGACCTCGACCTCAAGGGCCACGGTATTCCGGGCGCTGCGTCGGGACAGGACGCAGATCAGGCCTGGGGCCGACCGGCACAACCTGATACGGGGCGGGCAGGGCAAAGAACGGCTGGCTGGACGGGCTTGACCGGCGTCCTGGGTCAGTGGGTCAGGCCGAGGAGGGTGCAGAGGGTCTCGTGGCGGGTCTGCCAGGTCCACTCCTCGGCCATCCAGGTGCGGCCGGCCTCGCCCATGGCGGCGGCGCGGTCGGGGTCGTTGAGGAGCTCGACGATCTGCCAG
>WRCL01000192.1 GCA_009783975.1 Micrococcales bacterium | reverse complement strand
TGAGGTGCACCTGGCGGCCCGGGCCGGTGACGGCCACCGCCAGCCCTCCGGCCACGACCAGCCCGGCCCCGGCCGCGGCCAGTGGCCACGACCACAACGTCGCCGGTCCGGCAAGCAAGAACCCGCCGACCGCTGCGTACACCGCGGCGGCCAGGGCCAGCCCGTGCCCTGCGGCGCCCTGGGCCACACGTGCGAGCGTCGCCCCGGCGGCCAGGAGCACGACCGCAGCGCCGAACGCGACGAAAGCCGAGGCCCCGGCGCCGTGGCCCCCGGTGGCCAGCAGCCCCGCCCCGACGGCGAGCAAGGTCAGCGACACCGCCAGGGCTGTGTGGGCACGGTCACGTGGTGTCCACGCTGGTTGGTCTGCTGTCGCGTCGATGACGGCCTCGACGACGTCGTCGTACCGGCGCCGTTCGGCGAGCAACGTGTTGGCGACGAGCACGAGCACAGTGCCGTCGGTCACGTGCTGGGCGGCGCAGGTCCCGGTCGGGTCCAGCACCGTACCGTCAGAGCGCCGCAGCGCGAACCCGCCGTGCGCCCGCGACGTCGACAAGGCGCCCAGCGCGTTGACCAGGCTTGGCAGCAGCTCGACCAGCGGGACCTGGGCAGGCAACGACGTGTCGACCTGCCGACCCTCGGCGGTGATCGTCAGGTGCACAACGGCCCGTTGTGCGATCAGCTGGTTCATGGCTCCCACCCCACAGCGATAGACGCGGCACAGCGTAGCGGTTCGGCGCCGCTGCGCGGTGCAGAACCCGGGGTCAGGGGTCGCGAACCCCCCGATCGTGGTAGTTCGTGACCCCAATATTGGGGACACGCGAGACGTCCCAACTGTCCGATTCGTCCGCTAGGGTGAACATCAACCGAGCGACAGTGGCCAGTTGGAGGCTGGTCGTCGTCGGTCATGCAGGAGTGACACCCGCAGGACGAACAGATAACGGAGAGCATGATGAACGATGTGAAACGTGCAGAGACCGACGCCGTCGCCACTGGCTACAAGGCGGTCGGCGAGGCGAAGCAGGCGATCGACGCCCGCCTGAACAAGATCCGCGGCGAGCTCGGCGGGCTCGGGAGCAGCTGGAAGGGCGACGCCGCCACGGCGTTCCACTCCCTCATGACCGAGTTCGACACCGCCGCGCAGAGGCTCCAGGGCGTGCTGAGCGGCTTGGACGAGAGCCTGCGCGGGGTGGACAAGATCAACGTCCAGCAAGAGGCCGAAGCCACTGACTCAGCCGGGCGCGCCGACGGCGGCGCCTTGGCTTTCTGATCCCCTACTGACAACGAGACGAAACGGAGAACACCCATGTTCCACATCCAAAGCTCAGCAGTGAACGCCCTCGGTGAGTGCTTCCGCACCGAAGCCACCGGGATCCAGGGCGACCTGGACAACCTCGACGCCAAGGTCCGCCAGGTGCTCGGCCAGTGGGACGGCGCGGCGCAGGCGGCGTACCAGACCGCCCAGGCCGACTGGACCAAGAAGATGGCCGAGATGCAGACCTGCCTGATGAACATCAGCACGAGGGTCGGGCAGATCGTCGAGAGCTACAACGACGCTGACCGTCGTGGGGCCAACCTGTTCTGACGCCTCCGGTGGGGCGGCCGGGGCACCGGAGCCCTGGCCGCCCCTGCGGGGTCGGTCGCTGGTGTGGACGGCCAGCGGCAGGAAGGAACGATGGCCATGAGCGCCCAGACCCGTCGTTTCGCCGTCGTCGACGGTGAACGTCGCGTCGACCTGGTCGCGCACCGGTCGCTGGCGCTCGCACAGGTCTTGGACTCGGCCGGGATCCACCGGCGCCACGGCCAGCTGCGCGTCGTCGGACCGGACGTCGCCGTCCCAGGTGCGCTCGTCGGAGACCTTGACGACGGGGCGCTGCTCACGGTCGTCGACCCCACCGAGGCTGTCGTCGGCCGGTCGCGCCAGCCAGCGGTGGCACGGCACATATCTGGGCCGTGGTGGGCGATCGCCGCGGTCGGGCTCGTCACCGTGTCGTTGGCGCTGAGCCACGACGCGGTGGCCTGGCCGGCCGTCGCCGCCGCTGTGCTCGGTGTCGCCGCCGGTGCGGGGACGCTCGCCGCGGTGCGGTGCGGCCCCGCCGACGAGGGACGGGTGTGGCGGGTCTTCGCCCCGGCCGTCCTTGGCGTGGCGGCCGTGGTCGTGCTCGTCCCGCGCACCGGGACCGGTGGGACCCACCTGCTCATCATCGCTGCCGCTGCCGTCACCGCTGTGGTGTTCGCGCTCGCAGCGACCAGCGACCAAGGGCTGCACTCACGTGCCGGGCTCGTCGTCGTCGCGGTCGTCTGCGGCGGTGTGGGGTGTGTGTGGGGGGTGGTCCTCGCGCTGGGGTGGGAGCCGCGAGCTGCTGCTGCCCTCGTCGTCGGGGCCGTCCCGCTGGCGCTGCGGGCGCTGCCAGGGGCGTTGTTCGCCGTGCCCGACGGCTGGCTCATCGACGTCGAGCGCTACCAGGACACCCAGTGGTCGGTGCGCAGCCGGCCCCAGTCGGTGCTCGACGCAGTCGATGGTGACCAGGTGCGTGCCACAGTGCGGCGCGGGGCCGCAGCACGGGTCGCCGGCACTGTCGTGCTCAGCGCCGCCGGCGCGGTCGCGCTGCCGTTCGCCGTGGTTGCCGGTGGTGCGTCGCTCGTCGTGCGCATCGGCCAGGTCGTCCTGCTCGTGTGCTACGGCACGGCGATGGTGTTGCTCGCCCGGTCTGTCGGCGGACGGCACCTGCGGTGGGTGCCACGTGCGTCAGGTGCTGTGGCCATCGTCGTCGGGCTCCGGTTGTGCGCCCTGGACGGCCCAGTGCTCATCTTGGTCGCGGTCGGCGCCATCGTGGCTGGGCTGGCCGCGGTGGGTGTGGCTGTGCTGGTGTGGCGTGGTGCCCGGTCCCTGGTCGCCTCGCGGGCCGGCGATATCGCTGAGACGGTGACGCTCGTGCTGTGCATGCCAGCAGCCGCCGTCGCCAGCGACGTGCTTGAAGCGTTGCGGACGTTGGTCGCGTGAGGGGGCGGTGATGAGGTCGAGCACAGGCACAGCCAGCGCTGGTGCGCGGCTGGCGTCGTTCAGCATCGACGCTGGTCTTGTCGTCGTGGTCGTCTCAGCAGTGGCTGGGTTGACCCAGTCGGTGGCGCTCACGGCGATCGCCGCGGCCGAGGGGGTTGTCGCCCTCGTCGTGTGGGAGGCGCGGACCGGGCTGACCGTCGGCAACGCGGCGCTCGGCCTTCGCACAGCATGTGCGGACCGCCCGTGGTCGCCGGGGGCCTGCCGTGAGCTCGTCCGCGCTGGTCTGGTCGCAGCCGGTGCGCTCGTCGGCGGTGTTGGTGCCTGGTTCGTCGTCGGCACCGGCGGGACCGACCGCACCGGACGGTGGCGCAGCTGGGCGGACCGCGCCGCGAGGACTGTCGTCGTCCGGGTGCCCGACCGTGCCGAACAGGTCGACGAGCCATATCCGGGGTTGACCGCTGGCGGCCTCTCGCCGGTCCCGGCGTTCGTGGGGCCTGCCGTCGAGCGAGCCGTGCTCCCTGCTGCTGCGCCCGGGTATCCCGCACAGGGGTATGCCGCGCCGGGGTATGTCGCACAGCGCCCGCCGGTGCCGGCGTCAGGCCCTGCCCCTGGTGCACGTGGGCCACGTCGGGTTGGTGCGCCTGTGGTCCCTGGTCCGGCCCCGGTTCCTGGTCGGGCTGCGTCGCCGCGCCAGCGGCGGTTGATGATCGGCACACCGATGTCGGGCAACGCCCCGGCACCGCCGGTCCTGCCCGCCGGGGCCTCACGCCCCGCAGCGCCCGCGCCGGCCCCGCCACCGTCAGGCGCCACACCGAGCGCGCCGGGCTTCGGCCCGCCACCGTCGGGCGTCATGCCGACCGCGGTCTCTGGCGAGCCAGGCCCGTGGCCAGCGCTCCTCCAGCCCGGTGCGCCCCGGTCGGTTGCCCACCCACCGCGGGCCGGCCGGACGGGACCGTCGGCGTCGCTGGTGCACCCTGATGTGACCGTCCTGCTCGTCTTCGACACCGGGGAGCGCCACCAGCTGCCGTTCGGTTCTGCGGCTGTTGTCGGACGTGACCCATCTGTCCAGGTCGCTGGTGACCGGCTCGTCGCCGTCAGAGACGACACTGGCACCGTCTCCAAGGACCACCTGCGTGTCGAGCACACCGCCGACGGGGTGTGGCTGACCGACCTGGCCTCGACCAACGGCACCCGGTTGCTCGTCGACGAGGCGCCGGTGCCGTTGGTGCCGATGGTGCGCACCCAGCTTGACGGTGCGGTCCGGATCGCGTTGGGCCGACGGCTGGTCTTGGTCTCGTACCTCGTGCAAGGAGGCCGGACATGACCGGACGTGTCGTCGCCCCTGAGATACCCACCGGCACGATCGTCGTCAAAGCCCCACCTGACCTGCCCGCCGCAGGCCAGGCAGGCTCCGGGCTGACCTCGATGCTTCCGATGCTCGGCAGCCTCGGGTCGGTCGTCATGATCTCGGTCATGCGCCCAGGGCCCACCGGGTTCCTCATCGGGGGCATGTTCTTGATGTCGTCGCTGGGGTTCGTCCTGGTCAACGGGTGGCGCCAGCGTTCGCAACGCACAGGGGAGGTGACGCGCAACCGCCGCGAGTACCTGGGGTACCTCGCATCGATCCGCGCCGACGTCCGCGCCGCGGCGACCCAGCAGCGCCAGGCGGCGAACTGGCGGTTCCCGCACCCGTCGACGCTGGTGTTCCTCGCCGAGGACCGTGCCAGGGTGTGGGAACGCATCGCCGCCGACGAGGAGTTCCTCCAGGTGAGGGTGGGGCTTGCCGACCAGCCGTCGAGCCTTGCCCTGCAACCACCCGACGTCCCGTCGTTCGCCCAGACCGACCCAGTGTGTGCCGCGGCGGCGCACCGGTT
>WRCL01000191.1 GCA_009783975.1 Micrococcales bacterium | reverse complement strand
GTGGCGTGCGGTGTACACCCGGGTCCGCCAGACGCTCACCCCCGCAGGGTGGATGGTCGTGGCCAGCGTCGTCGTCGGGGTGGCGGTCGGGCCTGGGGCTGGGTGGGCGCTGGGGTGGTTCTTGCTCGTCGGCGGTGGGGTCCTGCTCATCGGCTCGGTGCCGTTCTTGTTCGGCGGGCACGACTTCAACGTCACGTTGCGCCTCGAACGCGACCGGGTCGTGGCGGGGATGGAGGTCGACGGGGCGGTCGAGGTCGTCAACGCCAGCGGACGTCCGGCCCTGCCTGCGGTCATCGACGTGCCGGTGGGCGAAGGGCTCGTCGAGGCGCACGTACCGCTCATGGGGCCACGCGGGCAGTACCACGAACCGTTGCGCATCGCCGCGTTGCACCGGGGGATCATCGACGTGGGGCCGATGACGCTGGCCCGCTCGGACCCGGTCGGCCTGCTGCGCAGGGAGGTCAGCTGGCCTGACCGCCAGACGATCTTCGTCCACCCGGTGACGACGAACCTGCCGGCGACGTCCGTCGGTGAGATCCACGACCTGGAGGGCCTGCCGTCTGACGCTGTCGTCCCCGCCGACCTTGCCTTCCACGCGATCCGCGAGTACGTCCCAGGCGACTCTCTGCGCCACGTCCACTGGCGGTCCACCGCGAAGGTCGGACGGCTCATGGTGCGTGAGTACGAAGAGTCGCGCCGGTCCCGCCTGGCGGTGCTGCTCGGCCTGGCCGAAGGTGACTACCTCGACGACGACGAGCTTGAGCTCGCGGTGAGCGTCACGGCGTCGTTGGCTGCCCAGGGGATCCGCGACGGCCGGGACATGTACGTGGCCACGAGCGGAGAACCTCCACGCCTGGTCCGTGCCGCGACCGTCTCGATCCGCAGCCTGCCGGTGCTCAACGCCCGGGCCCTGCTGGACTCGACCTGTGAGCTGGCGTCCACTCCCCGGGCCACGCGCCTGGAAGACCTCACGACGCTCGCCGGGCAGTCGGCACCTTCGATGACCATGGCTTTTGTCGTCACCGGGTCCCAGCCGGACCTTGCGCGGATCGCTTCGGCCTGCACAGGGCTGCCCGCTGGCACCCGTGCCGTGGTCATCCGTTGCGAGGTCGACGGCGATCCGTCGGTGCGCCAGAACCGCGACACCACCGTCATCACCGTCGGGGCCCTGGGCGACCTGGGCCGCCTGCTGGCACGGGGGGCGCTGGGATGAAAAAACGCCGCGCCGACCCCGCCGTCACAGCTGTTGGGGTGCTGTACGTCCTCGTCGCCGTCGCCGGGGCGACCGTGCTGGTCTGGCCGGTGTACCAGACCCAGCGTCTCGTGCTCGTCGCCGGGGTCGGGGCAGGGACCGGTGTTGTGCTCGGGCTCCTCGCACGGCGGTTCGCCTGGAACGGCTGGGTCACCGCGGTGCTGGCGACGCTCGCCTACCTCGCGGTCGTCGTCCCTGTGGCTGTGCCGTACCGGGCGACGTCGCCTGCTGAGGCGGTCCGGGGTGTGGGCGAAGGGGCCGCAGCAGTTGTCGTGGGGTGGCGCCAGCTGTTGACGTTGCGCCTGCCGGTGGCTGAGTACCGCTCGTCGTTGGCGCCGTGGCTCGCGGCGACCTTGCTCGTGTGCCTGGTCGCGACGGTGCTTGCCGTCCGCGGTGACCGCCGCTCAGGGTTCGCCGTCCCGGTGCTTGGGGTGCTGGCTGTCATGGCTGGGGTGCTCGCCCCGGTGACCCCTGGTGCGACAGCCGACTTTGGCCCTGTGCACGTGCCGGACCTGCGGTTCACCGGTCCGGGGGCAGGGCTCGTGGCTGTGACGGTCGCCTGGTTGGCCGTGCGGGCGCGGTTGCGCCGGGCCCGGGCGTTGGCCACCGGGTCAGGTACTGGTGTGCGCCGCGTGCGTCGGGCCGGTCTCGCGGCGGTCGCTCCGGTCGCGGCAGGGATGGTGTTGTGCGCGGCGGCGCTGGTGACGTCGTTGCTCGTCACACCGGTCGTGTCGACCCCGGCTGACCGGCGCACCGTACGTGACGATGTCGAACCGGTGCTCGCGCTGCAGGCCGAACCCAGCCCTCTGGACGGCTACCGTGCGGCCTTTGCTGGTGAGGGGCCCACGACCGAGCTGTTCACGGTCGCCGTCGTCGGAGCGCCGGTGGACCGGCTGCGGATCGCGGTGATGGACCGCTACGACGGGCAGCACTTCACCACGTCGACCGAGGGCAACGACCGGCGGTTCTTGCGCCTGCCGCGCACAGGTACCGCCGGTGACTCCACGACCACCGTGACGATCGGCGAGATGGGCGCCGGTATCTGGATGCCTGTGCCCGACGGGGTCGTCGGGGCTCCGACGTTCACCGGGCACCGCGCCGACCAGCTTGCCGGGGCGTTCTACCTCTCGCAGTGGGCCTCGGCGGGTTTGCAGGTGGCGACCACGGGGACTGCCGACCCCGGGCTGCGCCCCGGCGACAGCTACCGGGTGGTCTCGCGGACCCCTGCGGCCCAGACCCTGTCGGGGAACACCCACGACCCGATGCTGCGCGTCGAGGACTACCCGCAGCTCGCCGCGTGGGTGAAGTCCCAGCGTGTGCCACGCAACGGCGACGGTTATGCCGAGCTTGTCTCCCGCCTTCGTGCCCGTGGGTACCTCAGCCACTGGGTCGACCCGGCCGACGCTGCCGCCTGGTCGACGACCGAGAAGAAACCCCGGTACTCGGTGATCCCTGCGTACGCCGGGCACTCCACCGTCCGGATCGAAGACCTGTTCGCCCAGCTGAACAACCAGCAAAAGGCCGTCGGGGCGTCCGCGTCGCCCGCAGAGCTCGTCGCGGCGGTCGGCGACGACGAGCAGTTCGCCACAGCAGCGGCGTTGCTGGCCCGGTACATGGGGTTTGACTCCCGGGTGGTGCTCGGGGTGCGGTTGACCTCCGCCGAGGACGACCTGCGCACGTGCACGAAGGTGTGCACCGGCGCGGACCTGGCTGCGTGGGTCGAGGTGCGGTCACCTGGCGGGGGGTGGGTGACCTTCGACGTCGACCCCCAGACGGTCTCACCTCCGCGTCCGGTGACCCAGGGTGAAGAACCCCCGTCGAACCCCACACAGGTACGTGAGCCGTTCCTTGACGTCGTGCCCCCGCCCGACGACGCGCAGGACTCGGCGCTGCAGGCCGACGACACTGGCGAGGAGAACACCAGGCTGGGCTCAGGCTGGGTGCGTGTGGTGCAGACCGTCGGGTTGTCGCTGGCCATCGCGCTCGCGGTCTTCTTGCCGTTCCTTGCCGTCCCTGCGGTGAAGAAGCTGCGCCGGCGCCAGCGCCGACGTGCACCGATCCCTGAGGTCTCGACGGTCGGTGCCTGGGCGGAGCTGTCTGACCGGTGCCTGGACATGGGTGTGCCGCTCGTCGGGCCGACCCGCCGTGAAGCCGCCGAGGCTGCTGGGCGGCCCGCGGTCGGGGCCCTGGCCACGCTCGTCGACACCGCGGTGTATGGGCCGGCACCTGCGACCACCGCGGTGAGCGACGAGGCATGGGCGATCATCGAACGAGACCTTGCCGGAATCCGGGGCGGCCTGTCGACAAAGCAGCGATTTTGGGCTTGGCTACGGCCACGGTCGATACTGCTTGCACTGACCTCGTCGGGTGCGTCCAGCCTGTTGGGCCCGACGTCCGCGACACCGGCACGTGAGAAGGAGTCTGCATGATCACCGGGAGCGTGGTGGGCAGCGTGGTCAGTGCCAGCCTGGTGGCCGGGTCCGACGCAGCAGCGGCTGCGGCGACGACGACGCTCGTGCTCAACATCGCTGGTGCCGTCATCGCAGTGCTGGTCTACTGCTGGTATGCCGCGGCGCTCGCCGGCGTTTTCCACAAGATGGGCGCGCCGAAGTGGAAAGCCTGGGTCCCGGTCATCAGCCAGGCGGAGGTTTTCGCACGTGCGGGGCGCCCAGCGTGGTGGGTCGTGCTTCTGTTGGTCCCTGTGGTGAACATTGTCGGGTTTGTCTTGTGGATCATGGCCGTGCACAAGATCAACAAGGCGTTCGGGCGCGGTGCCGGATACACCATCTTGGCCCTGGTGCTCTCACCAGTGTGGGCGTCGATGCTGGGCTGGGGGTCGGACCACCCCGACCTCGAACCCGAACGGATGGTCACGGGGGCGACCGGCACCGCGGCCCAAGGCCCGTTGGCCAACCCCGACATGGTCCCGTTGTGGGGTGGGGCACCGATGGCCGCGACCGCACCGGTCACCCAGACCCAGCCGTGGGCCCCGGCCGACCAGGTCGGGACCGTCGCACTGGAAGACCAGCCTCTGGCTGGCCAGGCGGTCGCCTACGACCCACCGCCCAACGCCTACAGCTACCCGGTTCCGCTGGGCCAGCCAGTCCCAGGCCAGCCCGACCCGTTCGCCCAACCGGTCCCCGGCCAGCCGGGTCAACCAGGTCAGCCGCTGCCAGGTCAGCCGTTGCCGGGTCAGCCGCTGCCAGGTCAACCAGGTCAGATGCCCGGTCAGCCGATCCCCAGTGCAGCCGGCTCGTTGGGGCAGCCGTTCCCAGGCCAGCCGGGCTACCCAGCTCCGCCTGGTGTGCCAGGCGCTGCGCCGTTCCCCGGTCAGGTGGACCCGTCGGTTCCGACGGGGATGCCGGGCCAGCCGTTCGCACCAGGTCAGCCGTTGCCGGGTCAGCCTTTGCCGGGTCAGCCAGGTGTGCCAGTACCTGGTCAGCCGAACCCGTTCGGTCTGCCGGGTGCGT
Organism: Micrococcales bacterium; assembly: GCA_009783975.1. Lineage (GTDB taxonomy): Bacteria > Actinomycetota > Actinomycetes > Actinomycetales > Cellulomonadaceae > Cellulomonas. The sequence goes on along the minus strand of WRCL01000191.1, from coordinate 171 downwards.
CTGTGCCCGGTGCCGAGCCGTTCGGCCAGCCGTTGCCGGGCCAGCCGTTGCCGGGCCAGCCGTTGCCGGGTGCGGGCCAACCATTCGGCCAGCCGGTCCCGCCTGCGCCTGGGGTGCCGGTGGCTGGTCAGCTGGACTCGTTCGGTCAGCCGGTCCCGCCTGCGCCTGGGG
>WRCL01000190.1 GCA_009783975.1 Micrococcales bacterium | reverse complement strand
TCTGAGCTGGCGGCCCTGGCCTGTGATTGTGAGATCACCCGCATGGTCATCGACGCCCACAGCCAGGTCCTGGACGCCGGCGACACGATCCGGTTGTTCAACGGGCACCAACGCCGCATCATCACCACCCGCGACGGAGGGTGCGCATGGCCCGGGTGCACGATGCCCGCCAGGTACACAGAGATGCACCACATGGACTGGTGGGTCCGCAACGGAACCACATCAGTCGAACGCGGTGTCGCGTTGTGCTCATGGCACCACCACCGCGTCCACGACCTGGACCTTGCGATCGAACGACTACCACGACCTGGACGAGGGCTGGCTGGGCAGGCCACCGCGACATACCGGTTCTTGCGGCGCGACGGAACTGTGTTCTGCGACGAACACCGACCACCACCAGGACCACCAGACACACCGAGACCGCCAGAGAACCTGCCCCCCTTCGTCGAACATGACCAGCCACCTGCGACCCCAACCCACGGGCCCGGCATTGGCGACCCGCGGCGCGCAAGCCAGGCACTGCCGACGACGGACCATGCCCTGTTCTAGGCCGTGTTACGAAAGTCCGTGCGCAAGCGAGGTGCTTCCGGTGCGTGCGCTCGCGAGGAGGAGGAGAGCAGTATGTGGTGTCAGTTGTTCCCGACCGGGCTGTCCACAGAACAGCGGCGTGCCAGGGGGTTGCGTTGGGGGCAGACCGAGGAGTAGGTTTATGGGTCAGATGGTGAACCCCTCATCCCCCACACGCATCGAGGACGACGGTGATGGACAGCGAACGCCCTGTGTTCGTCCAGATCATCGAGGTGCTCGAGGACGGCATCTTGGACGGCACCTACGGCGTGGGCGACATGGTGGCCTCGACCAACCAGATCGCCCGGCTGTTCGCGGTCAACCCAGAGACCGCGGTCAAGGCGCTGCGGACCCTGGCGGACAGGGGGGTCGTCGAACGCCGGCGCGGGCTGGGCATGGCGGTGCTGCCGCAGGCGCGCGAGGTGATCCTCGCGCGGCGGCGCCACGAGTTCTTCGAGCACCTGGCCCCGCGCTTCGTCGCCGAGGCCCGCAAGCTCGCGATCACCCACGACCAGCTCACCGCGCTGTGGAACCAACCGGACAAGGAGGACGGCCGATGATCACCTGCGACGGTGTCACCAAGCGCTACGGGGCCACACGGGGGTTGGACAACCTGACCTGGCACACCGACGGCCCTGGGATCTACTGCCTGCTCGGGCGCAACGGGGCGGGCAAGACGACGCTGTTCCGCACCCTTGCTGGACGCACCGACGCCACCGGTCACATCCAGGTCGCCGGGCACCGGCCCACGATCACCAGCCCACCGCCAGGGGTGCGGTTCGTCGAGGGCACCGCACCACAGTTCAACCTCGCGTTGTGCGACCTGTTCGCCTGCGCCGGCCGGCCGTGCTCGTCAAGGTGGACGTGGCGATCCTCGCGGTGCTCATCGTCGTGGTGTTGGTGCCGGTGCTGCGCGAGGCGTTGGGGTCGGTGGCGTGGGTGACGATGGCCGCACCGGTGTTCGTGCAGGTCCCCGCTGGTCTGGTCGCCGCCGCGGGGCTCGGGTGGCTCAACTGGGTGCTGCTGCGCGGACGGACCTACTGACCGGGCAGGTAGAAGCGGGGCGTGCCGGTGGCGCGGTCGACCTCGAACGTCCCGGTCACTCCCCCAAGCACGGCGCTGTAACGCGTACCCGGCTCGATCCCCAGGCTGCGCGAATAGCTGTGGAGCTCGCTGAGCGTGTGGTCGCCGCCGCCCCAGTAGGCAAGGTACGCCTCAGGGGCTCCGGCGGGGGCCGGGACGCCATCGCCACCACCGGGGTTGCCGCCGCCACCGCCGCCCGGGTTGCCACCACCCCCGCCGGGTTTGGCAGGGGTGGTAGGTGTGGGAGTGGGCGTCTGGTCGACCTGCGGTGTGGGGTCGTCGGCCGGCTGGGTCTCGTGTGGCGGTGGCGGGAGCGTCCAGGGCGTCAGTGACGGTGTCTGCGAGGCCACAGGGGCCGACGACGCACACCCAGCGAGCAGCCCGGCGAGGAGTCCGGCCCCGGCGGTCGCGAGCACACGACGCACGAGGCACCGTGCATGTTGGTCTGTGGGCATGTCTTCCTCCGGTCGACGAGCGTCGTTGCTGCGTGCCGCGGACCTATGGTACGTGCGCGCCGGGGCCTGACGGGGCGTTTTGTGCACAGCTGCCCCGACAAGGTGCATATGGCGTTGTCGACCTGCCGTGCGGACCAGACGTCGTCAGGACACAGCCCAGGACCTGTTCGACGGCATGAGCTCGACCCAGGTGTTGCCCGGGGCCAAGGTGATCGTCACCCCGGCGGCGGTGGTGAGCACGACCGGCGCGGTGTCAGAGGCTTTCGTCCACGTCGCGACGAGCGTGTGCCCACCGGTGACGACGAGCGCCTCACCTGAACCTGCGAGCTTGGTGTCCGGAACCGGGGCACCAGCAGGGTCACGGTCCTCGGTGTTGACGACCTCGACCCGAAGGACGACGACGTTCGTCGCAGCCAGGCGCACCCCGGCACGCGACGACGCTGGTGCGCCGGCCTCCGACCGCAACCAGGTGCCCGAACCGGCGTCCCACGACCACGACGGTGTCGAGGCGTTGCTCATCGTCACCTGCACGGTCGCCGCCGCGGTCCCGGCAGTCACAGCGGTCGCCTGGTCGGCGCTGCGGGCGAAGACGAACTGCTCGGCAGGGCTGGCCGAGTGCGACGCGTCCGCGGCGTCCCACCACAGCGGCGGTTTGCCGTAGACGTTGTGCGGAGCCGGCGCCACACCGGACTTGCGGAAGAACCCGGGGGCACCTTCGTCCATGCTGAGCACCTGCAGGCCGACGTCACGCAGCTGCTGGGTGTACATCCCGCCGGAGAAGGCGATGATGCCTTTGGTCGGGCCGGCGATCCGCGGGTCCATCGGACGGTTCGAGCGCACAGGGCCGACCTCGTCAGGCACCTGGGAGTGGTACACCGCGACGAACCGGGTGATCCCGCCTTCGACGACCTCTTCCCACACGATGTCGGCGTGCTCCAGCCCTGTCTGCGGGCGGGCTTCTTTGCTGTTCTCGATCTTCACCGACAGCGCCGGGCGGACCGTCGCGTCGTCGCCGGTCGGCACACCGGTGAGCGGCCAGCTCGCAGGGACCTGCTCGTCGCCGACGCTGGGTGTGCCGGTGGCGGCGTCAGTGGGGTCGGCCGTCGGCGTCGAACCGCCGCACCCTGCCAGGGCCATCGACGCCGCGACGAGCGCGACCCACCCAGTACGACGCACGAGCGAACGACGGGAATCGGCGGATCCGGGCTGAGACACGTGAAAGCTCCTTTGCTGGGTCCGGTCCACTGTACGACCTCACTGGTGGTCTGCGGCAGGCTCAGGCTGGGCGGAAACGACGGCGGGACGTCGCCTGGTGCAGGTCCGCGACGCCGCGCACGACGCCTGGCAGCCGCGACAGCGCCGCTGGTCCCGCCGTGCCGGGTGCACAAGGGCACTAGTCTGTCCGGGTGGCCCTGGTCTGTGCCGTTGGCCACGCCGTTAGGCTGTCTGGGTGTCCCGGCAGCTGTGCGACGTCCTCGAAGCAGACCTCGAACGTGTCTTGCCAGCCGCCCTTGACGGCACCGGCCCAGCGGTCACCGTGCGCACCGGCGCGGCCGGCCCGGCCCGCACCGTCCCCGACGAGGTCGCGGTCGTCGTGCAGACCTCCGGGTCGACCGGTGAACCACGTGAGGTCATGCTCAGCGCCGGTGCGCTGCTCGCCGCAGCGCACGCGTCGGCCGAACGGCTCGGCGGCACCGGGTCGTGGCTGCTGGCACTGCCGGTGACCCACGTCGCCGGCCTGGGGGTGCTCGTCCGGTCGCTCGTCGCTGGGACCACGGCGCTGCGCCTGCCGGCTGGACCGTTCCGGCCTGCTCCGTTCGCCGCGGCCGCCGCGACGGTGCCCAGCCCGTCGTACTGCTCCCTGGTGCCCACACAGCTGGTCCGGCTGCTCGACGACCCGGCTGGTTCGGCAGCGCTGTCGGTGTTCGACGCGGTCCTCGTCGGCGGCGCCGGGGTTCCGCAAGGGCTCGCGGCCCGTGCGCGTGCCGCCGGTGCACGTGTTGTGCTCACCTACGGGGCGACCGAGACGTGCGGGGGTGTGGTGTACGACGGCCGTCCCCTCACCGGTGTCGAGGTCGCCATCGCCAGCCACCAGGGTCTGGTGCCTGGCGCCGGGCTCGTGCACGTGAGCGGGCCGGTGCTCGCCCACGGGTACCTGGGCCGCGACGACCTGGACGCCGACGCGTTCACCACATATGACGCGCGGCGCTGGTTCGTCACCTCTGACGTGGGCCGCACCGGCCCCGACGGCCGTCTGGAGGTGCTCGGGCGCACCGACGACACACTTGTCACCGGCGGGGTGAAGATCGCCCCCGCGGCGGTCGAACAAGCGCTCGCCGCAGCCCCAGGGGTGCGTGAGGCCCTCGTCGTGGGGATCGACGACCCACACTGGGGACAGGCGCTCGCGGTCCTCGTCGTGCCTGCTGCCGGAGCCGACCTGCGGCTGGAGAACCTGCGCGCCCACGTCCGCACCCGGTTGGGACGTGTGGCAGCCCCCCAGCACATGGTCGTCGTCGAGGCGTTGCCGCTGCTCGCCTCAGGTAAACCCGACCGGCGCGCCGCGGCGGTGCTCGCCGCGCAGTCACGAACGGAGGTGACCGGTGGCGACAGCCGCTGAGTGGTGGTCCGCGGCGCGGCCGCGCACGTTGCCTGCTGCCGCAGCCCCGGTGCTGGTCGGCACCGGCGCAGCGGCGCAGGCAGGTGGCGCGCACCTGGGGCGGGCTGTGCTCGCCCTGGGGGTGGGCCTGGCGATCCAGGTCGGGGCGAACTACGCCAACGACTACTCCGACG
>WRCL01000189.1 GCA_009783975.1 Micrococcales bacterium | reverse complement strand
TTCTCGGTCGACCCGGCGACCGGCCAGCTGCCGCTGACCTTCGGGCCGTTGGTCAACCAAGGTGGAGAACGGCGCCTGAACGTCGCGATCACCCGCGCGCGCAAACAGGTGCTGCTGTTCTCCTCGTTCGACCCGGCGCATATCGACCTGGCCCGGACCACGTCCCAAGGCCTGGCCGACCTGCGGGCCTACCTGGAGTTCGCGGTCGGGCTGTCGAGCGTCGAGCAGGCACCGCCGCCGCGGTCAGCGAACCGCGGCCGGTTCACCGAAGCCCTGGCCGACCAGCTGTGTGCCGCGGGCTACGAGTGCGAGCTGGACGTGGGCCACTCCTCGTTCCGGGTGGACCTGGCGGTGCGGATGCCCGGCGATGACCGGTGGCGCCTGGCGGTGCTCGTCGACGGTCCAGGCTGGGCCTCGCGCCCGACAGTCGCCGACCGCGACGGGGCTCCGGTGTTGCTCCCAGCGGTCATGCACTGGCCTGCGATGATGCGGGTGTGGCTGCCGCAGTGGATCCGTGACCCCGCGGGCGTGGTCACGCGGGTCGGCGACGCGGTGCGCGCCGCCGGACCTCAGACGAGCACAGAAGGAACCGGGTGAGGGACCAACCCAGGCGTTGGTCCCTCACCCGGAGGTGTCGGCTCAGTGGTGGTGGTGCGGAAGCACGAGCTCCTGGCCGGGGTAGATGAGGTTGGGGTCGTCGATCCACGGGTTGAGGGCGTGGATCTCAGGCCAGCGGCTGCCGTCACCGAGCTCTTCGGCGGCGATCTTCCACAGGCTCTCGCCCGGCTGCACGGTGTGGGTCTCGTTGCCGTGGTGGTGTCCACCGTGGCCGTGGTGACCGCCGTGCCCGTGGTCGTGGCTGTCAGGCATGACGAGCTCTTGACCGGGGTAGATGAGGTTCGGGTCGTCGATCCACGGGTTCAGGGCGTGGATCTCGGGCCAGCGGGCGCCGTCGCCGAGGTTCTCGGCGGCGATCTTCCACAGGCTGTCACCAGGCTGCACCGTGTAGGTGTGGTCGTGGTGGTCGTGGTGCCCTCCGGGGCCGTGACCGTGGTGGCCGCCGTGGCCGTGGTCGTGGCTGTCAGGCATGACGAGCTCTTGACCGGGGTAGATGAGGTTCGGGTCGTCGATCCACGGGTTCAGGGCGTGGATCTCAGGCCAGCGGCTGCCGTCGCCGAGCTCTTCGGCGGCGATCTTCCACAGGCTGTCACCGGGCTGCACCGTGTAGGTGTGGTCGTGGTGGCCGTGCCCGTGGTGACCGTGGTCGCCATGGTGGCCATGCCCGTGGTCGCCACCGTGCTCGTGGTAGTCGATGATGACCCAGAGCTCAGGCACGAGGTCTTGCAGCTCGGCGACCGTCATCGTGGCGGTCTGGTCCCAGGTGCCGTCACCATCGATGTCGATCCGCACGTCGTACGTGCCGTCGTAGTTGTTGGTGATGAGCAGGTCAGGCGACCCGTCGGAGTCGACGTCAACGGCCAGCAGGTCCATGTGGCCGTCGAGGTCGTAGTCGACAGCCTCGAACGAACCGATACCGTCGAGGTAGCCGACCACCTGGTGCTGCATCCAGCTCGCGGAGCCGCCACCGTCGTCGCCGCAGCCCAGGGGCGTGGACTCTTGCTCAGCGGGAGGTTCGAAGGAGTCACCGACGACGTCAGGAGTGGTGTCGTCTGGGGGGGAGAAGCCGAAGTCGTCCATGGAAGCTCACCTTTCTTGTTGAGACGTCCTGTTCGAGGTTCACGAGTGCCGCAGATGTTCCCACGACAACCGAACGATCGTGGTCTGGACGTTCGCGGCCCGGTCTCGGCGACGCCTCTGCGATGTCGAAGGGCCTCACTGTCCCGGACAAGACCGAACAATAGCGAACCGCGGCCCTGCCCGGAGCTGGGAACGTCAGCGCAGGTCGGACGCTTGACAACCTCCGGCCCAGCCAAGACCGCTGATCTGCCCACACCGAGCCAGACCATCGTTGTGGCCACGGCACGGTGCCCGGCTCGCGCCGTGCCGATCGTCGTGGCGCGCGAGGATGCCGGTGACCGGTCGACCTGCACACGACCCGTTCGGGCGTACCAGCCAGATCGGCGCGGGCAAATCGGGACTCACCGCACGAAACAGGTCGACAACGTCGCCAGCATGGGTGCCGGGCGCGTCGTGCCCGAAGCACGGATCGGTGACACGCCGAAGGACTGGCAAGGCGACACGCCGCGCGGGTGCTCGGTTCGGCGAGCCTGGGCGCCTACCGTCGTCAGGTGCAAGGTCTCGCAGGTCCTGTGGCGCTCGCGCTCGTGGGTCTGTGGGTGGTGTTCCTGGTCCCGCAGGTGCTGCGGCAACGCCAGCAGCTGCTCGACTCGTGCGCTGACGACCGGTACTCCCGGTGGTTGCGCGTGGTCGCCGTCATGTCACGGCGTTCGACGCGTCGGGCCACACGGTCGGTGCGGACACGCCCGAGCGGGTGCCACGGCTCTGGGTCCGCCACCGGGTTGCTGACACCCGGACGTGGTCAGCGGCTTGCCGTCCCGCCAACCGAAGGAGAGGCCGTGGACCGACCGCATGCTGCGGCAGAACGTCGCAGCGCCGACGCCGCTCGCCAGGTTGCCCGGATCCGGGCTGGTTTCGCTGCCACCCAGTCACGCCGCGCTGCCGCGGCCCGTCGTCGTGGCGCGCTCGCTGCCATCTTGCTCGTCACCACCTCCGCAGGGTGGGCTGGTGCCGGGTTCGCCTTTGTCGGCTGGTATGTCGCAGTGGTGCCCACGGTGCTGCTTGTCGTCACGCTCGTCGCCGGACGTGCCGCGGTCATCTCTGGCACCGCGACCGACGAACGTTGGCACCAGCTCATCGACAACGCCGAACGGCACGCAGCCAAAGCCCGCACCGGGGCGCTGCGCACCGTCGTGCCGCGCTCTGGCACCGGCCACGTCGTGCGCACCAACCAGGTCCCCCAGCCGCGCACAGCCACCGGTTCGACCCGCCCACGCGTCGACGTCCCCACGACCGCCGTGGCCTCAGGGCCCGTGGGCCGGGCCGTGCGCCCTTCTGACCGCGTCACCGACGTGTTCGACGTCATCGTCGCCGACCGTGGCGAGACGAGCGGGTCCATGCGTCACGCGTCCGCCCCGAACCCTGTGGTGCGCCCTGAGCCAGTCGACGACCCGGCTGGGCACGACTGGGAACCGGTGGACGTCCCCCCACCGGCCTACACGCTCAAACCGGCTGTCCCCCGCCCTGAGCCGGCTCCCCTCGACGCGCCTGCCAGCGCCGAGCTGGCGACGACCGACCCGGCCGACGACCCAGACGACGAACCCGAGCCGAGCACCTCAGGCAGCATCGACCTCGACGCCGTCCTCGAACGCCGCCGTGCCTCGGGCCTGTAGCCCTTGTGGCAAGCCAGACGATTCAGCGTGACCCGCTCCGCGACCAGGTGCTACCCTGACGGGGCTCTTGGGGCTGTGGCGCAGCTGGTAGCGCGACTCGTTCGCAACGAGTAGGTCGCCGGTTCGAGTCCGGTCAGCTCCACCGTAGGTTCGACGTTCAAACACGCGACCTGTGATGTGTGGTCTCCGGCACCGTCTGCGGTGCTGGAGGCCGTCTCGCTGTCTGTCGCCAGGGCGTGGGCGTGGACGCCGGGGTCCAGGAAGATGTCGAAGGCGGTGTCCGGTTCGGTGTCGATGGTGACCTGGTGGGCGGCCAGGACGTTCTGAACCCGGCACCACACCTCGGGGCTGACAAGGCCTCGGTCTCGGTGCTGGAACGGGCTGAAGTTCCTGCTCATGGGACCGTGGTCGCTCGTCCTGCTCGTCCGGGCTCGGTTCGCGGAGGCGTCATGGCGCAGGCCGTGACGAGACGTCACCGCAGAGCACCGGCTCGGCCTCCCGACAGGGGTTCTGTCTACCTGTCGGGAGGGATCGAGGCGCAGACGGGGCCGACCCCGCACAGGACAGAGCCAGGTGACCTCAGTGTCCGGCCGCACCGGACGCACGACGTGCCACGAAACATCTCGTGCGGGTGGTCGTGCGACGCTGGCGCCGGGGTCACCTCCGGGTAGACCCGTCGCATCGCGTCGACCAGGAGCGGATGGACCCGCCCCGCCTGCGTGTGAACATCGGCAGGTCGTCGCGCTGGGCGGCTCATCCCTGCCGAGAGTGCTTCGAGCGCAGCCCGGTAGCCGTCCGGCGAGAGCCGGTGCGCGAGGAACAGGTCCGGGTGAACGGCGCAGATGCCACACGAGGCCAGGTCGACCAGGCCGAAGTCGTCCACGTCCTCGGTCACCAGGAACGCTGACCGGCAGGCCAGCGCGTCGGCGAGGATCTGCCGGTCCGGTTCCTCGGTGGAGCCGAAGCGTTCCGGGTCTGCGCCGGTCGGGCCGAGCGTCATGCCGTACCGTTCGCGCAGCTGTCCGACCGGGGTCGCGCCGGGGCGCAGGTGACGGTTCGCCTCTGTCTCGGCCCGCTGGCTCCAGGTGACGGCGAAGTCGCTGTGCCTGGAACCGACCCACAGCAGCGTCCGGGTGAACGGCTTGGCCAGGATGTTCGCGTCCAGGAAGGCGATGGTGCTCACGGCTCGCCGAACAGCTCTGCCTCGACGTCGGCCGCAGCATCACCGGCGATCTGGCGGATCGACTCGGCGCGGAACCGCTCGACCTCCGCTACGGGTATGCGGTGCCGGTTGCCGCGCCGGGTGGAGCGGATCGAGCCGTCACGGATCTTGGACATGACGAACGTGCGCGAGGCGTTCAACGCCTCAGCAGCCTCAGCGGGAGTCATGTACGGCTCGGTAGCGACGATCTGGACGTGCGCGCCCGACGCGGTGTGCTCGCGCACGAACGCCAGGACGGCGTTGTCGGTGGTCGTCGACGTGACAGTCAGCGTGCTCATGAAACCCATCATACTATCTGCGTCAGTTAGTGGCTTAGGTG
>WRCL01000188.1 GCA_009783975.1 Micrococcales bacterium | reverse complement strand
GGCCGCGACGAGGTCGGTGACGACCTGGGCCTGGGCGCCCCACCGGCTGGCGTGCCCCGCGAACGCGATCAGGGTCGTGCCCCGCTCGCCGTACAACGAGTACTGCCAGACGTTGATGGCGACCAGGCCGATCTCACGGGCCATCGACACCAGCGCCGGCACCGAGTAGTACGCGAAGTGCCCGCTCTTCAACGCGTTCCACATACCCAGGCGGACGATCGAGGCGGCGTCGTGGATCATCATCACCAGCACCCCGTCGGGGGCGAGGTGGTCGCGGCGCTCGAGGAACGCTGTGCGCTGGTCCCGGTCGTGCATCATCCCGTGGACGTCGACGACGAGGTCGGCGCCTGGGTGCTGCGGTGCGTCGACCATCACCGCGCCGTGCTCTTCGAGCAGACGCCGCCACGACCCACCGTGCGGGCTGGGGTACTCCAGCACCACGGCGCCGGGGCGCACGTACCCCGCGGCGGCGGCGTCGGCGACGCACAGGCCGGCCTGGCGCACCAGGGCCGCTGGTTCGACGCCGAGGACCTCTTCGGGTGTCGTCGGGTCGTGCTCGAGCTGGAGCAGCCCACTGGTCTGGCTCATCACCATCCGCAGCGGGTAGGTGGGGTCGGGCAGCGGGTCGTCGACGGCGGGGAACAGGTCCGAAGGTGGTTGGGCACCCAGGTCGAGCACCACCGCACCGCCAGGTGTGTGCGACCAACGGTCGGTCCACGTTGGGATCGGCTGGGCGAACTGTGTCATCATGTCCCCTCATGGGTCGTCGGACGCTCACCCTAGCCTGGTTCCGGTTTTCACCGTAGCCTCGCAGGGCACCGCGTACGCCCCCAGCGCGTCGACCAGCGACAGCACAGCCTGTGTTCCCAGCCCCCGGGCGGTGTGGGTGAAAGACCGGCGTCGTGTTCGTCCGCTGCGCGTCGTGCCTGCACAATGGCAGCCTCACAGACTCAGGGGAGGGATGACCACGCTGCACGTCGCGCTGTTCGGCGATTTTGGCTTCGGGAACCTCGGCAACGACATGTCCTGCCGCGAAGCCCACCGGCGCCTGGCCCAGCACCTGCCCGACGCGGCGTTCACCGCGTTGGTGCGCGACACCCGCGGCCACACGCATGTGCTTGGCCTGCCAGCGGTGCCCTTCGGTCGACCCCACACCGGTTCGTGGCCGGCACGGGTGTGGGCCAAGGTCGCGGCCCTGGCGGTCATGGTCCGTGCTGTGCCGCGGTACGACCTCGTCGTCGTGCCTGGCACGGGGATCCTCGAAGAGGAGACAGCCCGGATGCCAGGCGGGCACCTGGTCTGGTTGGCGTCGCTGTCGCTGGCCTGCCGGGTGCGGCGCGTGCCGTTGGTGTGGGTGGGCCTGGGTGGTTCGCCGTACGCGCACCGGTGGCCTGGGCGCACCGCTGCGTGGGCGGCACGGCCGGCCCGGCGCCGTTCGTACCGCGACACCATGACCCGTGACGCGCTGGACCACGCCGGGCTCGAGGTGTCCGACGACCGCCTCGTGCACGACCTGGTCTTGGCGGCCGACCGCCCGGTGGTGGGCGCGCCGGCTGGCCGGCGTGTGGTGGTCTCGGCGGTCAACGTCGACCGGGGCCGGGGCCGGGGCCGGTACGCTGCGGTGATGGCCCAGGTGGTCACGCAGCTGGTCGCAGCCGGAGACGAGGTGACGATGGTCGTCATGGACGACGCGGACACCGCCGTCACCGAAGAGGTGCGCGGCTGCCTCGACGGCCCGGTGCCCACGGTCGTGCAACCGCCGGACCTCGACGCCCTGCTCACGGTCCTTGCCGACGCCGACGTCGTGGTCGCCAGCCGGTACCACACCCTCGTCGGGGCGCTGCTCGTGGGCCGTCCGCTCGTCGCGGTCGTCCACGCCGCCAAGGACGCGGCCCTGCTCGCCCAGGCGGGTCTGGACCGCTACGCCATCGGCATCGCCACGATGACGGCCGACGACGTCGTGGGTTTGGTGTCTGCGGCACGCACCGACGCTGGCGGCGCGGCGCAGGCTGGGGACACAGTCTGCGTGACTGCACAACAATCGGTCGCCGCCGAGATGGCGGCGCTGGCGGCACTGGTCAAGAGGTGACGATGAACCCCCGGGTGACGATGGCCGTCCCGGTCTACAACGGCGAGAAGTACCTGGCCCAGGCGCTGGCGGCACTGGTCGAGCAGGACTACGCCGATATGCAGATCCTCGTCAGCGACAACGCCTCGACTGACGCGACAGCGGAGATCGCCGCAGACTTCGCCGGCCGCGACGAGCGGGTCACCGTCGTGCGCCAAGAGCACAACATCGGCGGCGCCCACAACTCCAACGTGCTGCTCGCCGCGGCGTCCGGTGAGCTGTTCAAGTGGGCCTACCACGACGACGTGTGCGCACCAGGCCTGGTCTCTGCGCTGGTCGCAGCGCTCGACGACGACCCCGGGGCGGTCGGGGCCTTCCCGTGGGTGCGCCGGCTGGACGACGAAGGCACCGACTGCGGCCCCTACGACCCCCAGCTGTACGTCGACCTCGTCGGCCCTGCGCCCGAACGGGTCGCCCTGGTGCTCAAGCACATGCTGTGGCCCACACAGTTCGCGATGTTCCGCACCGACGTCGTACGTGCTGCCGGCGGCACGTGCGTGTCGACCTCCGGGGAGTACGTGCTGCCGGCGGCCTTGGCGGTGCGCGGCCGGCTGCGCCTGGTCGAGCCGGCCGTGCAGTTCATCCGTGAGCACCCCGAACGCGCTGGCGGCGAGCGGCGCTCGGAGGCCGTGTGGGTCGACCCGAACCGTCCGCACGTGGTGTTCCCCTACGCACGCAAGATCCCGCTGGTGTACCAGGCGGTGCGCGACGGGGCCCGGGACGTCCAGCTTGCTGGCCCGCAGCGTCGTGCGTGCCTGCGTGCGGTGCACCGCACGTGGACGCTGCCAGGGCTGCGCGCTGTGGCCGGGGACGTCGTGCGCCTGCCGGTCGACCTTGGATGGTTCAGGTCGCGGTAGCCCAGGTGGGACCAGCCCGGATCAGCCGAGGACCAGGACGATCCCTTCGCGGCCGGTCTGCACGTCGATGACCGGGTGCAGGCTGCCGTCGGGCAGCTCGACGACGAGCGTGTCGCGGTTCTCGGTCGGCAGCGTCGCACGTGCGAGCTGCAGCCGGGTGGCGATCGCCGCAGCCGGCATGGCCGGCATGTTCGACGACGGCTGGGCCTGGGGCTGGGGTTGGGCTTGGTACCCGTGCGCCGTCGAGGCCGGGGCCCGTGGGGGCGCTGGACGCGGACGCGCCGGGGCCGGAGGCTGGGCCATGGGTTTGGGGCGCGGCGGGGGCGTGTCGTCCCAGTCGTCTTCCCAGCCTTGGTCCTCGTCGTCCCAGGTTGCCTGGACCGGCGGGCGGATCATCGTGTTCTGCTGGGTGTCCAGGCCCGTCCCGCGAGGGGCGGCCGGGCCGGAGTGGTAGGTCGTCGTCGTCGTCGGGCGCGGTGGTTCGCGGCGCGCCGGTTCACGTGGCGGCGGTTCGCGGCGTGGAGGTTCGCGGCGGGCCGGTTCGTCCCGGACCGGCTCGGGGCGGGACTTGGGCGACTTCTCGACCTCTTCGAGGGCTTCGATGACCTTGTCCAAGAAGTCGTCGACCTCGTCGGGGTCGTACCCCTCCCGGAACCGGGTGGAGGAAAAGGTCGTGGTGTAGACCTCGTCCGCCGTGACGCCACGCCGGCTCGGATCGTGACGAAGCGTCGCCACGATCCTGTCTAGCATGTCGTCGACCTCGTCCTGGTCGTAACCTTCCCGGAACTTGGTAGCCCCGAACCTGACCCTCTCGACGTCTTCCGCGCTCAGCACGGGTCTATTGTCGCTGCTCGGTAGCCCTTCTGGACGAGATCTGGGGGACTAATTGGGGCGATTCGCACGTTCGGGCGAGTCTCAAGCGGGGGCAAAAGGGGTGCAACCACCACGAAACGGGTGTCTTGCCGTCATATCCGCCACGCCGGTGACAGCCGCGACACGCCGTCGCACCGCCGCGACGCCGAGGTGACGTGCGCTGACAGCGGCGCGTGAGCGGCACCCGACGGCACGACGGTCATGCCCAGTCAACCTCGTGTCGGGTTCGCGCACATCGCTGGTCACCTAGACACATGACCTGGCTTTGGGTCACCTGTACGAGGGAGCAGAGCGAGAACCGCGGCGTCAGCGCCCGCGACGGCGCTCACGCTGGGCGTAGGACCGCACCGCCCGCAGGAAGTCGACCCGCCGGAAGTCGGGCCAGTACGCCTCGCAGAAGTAGAACTCCGAGTGCGCCGACTGCCACAGCAAGAACCCCGACAGGCGCTGCTCGCCAGAGGTACGGATGACCAGGTCCGGGTCAGGCTGACCAGATGTGTACAGGTGCTCGGCGATGTGGTCGACGTCGAAGACCTCGGCAAGGTCGGCCAAGGTCGTGCCCGCGGCGGCCTGCTGGCGCAGCACGACACGCACCGCGTCGGTGATCTCCTGCCGGCCGCCGTACCCGACGGCGATGTTCACGTGCAGGCCCTCGACGTCCTCGGTCGCCGCGCGGGCGGCTTCGAGCGCCGCGACCGTCGGGGCGGGCAGCAGGTCCAGCGAACCCATGGGTTGGACCCGCCAGCGCCGCGCGGCCGCCAGGTCACGTACAGCGTCTTCGATGATCGCGAGCAAAGGACCCAGCTCGGACGGGTCGCGGGCCAGGTTGTCGGTCGACAGCATCCACAACGTCACGACCTCGACCCCCACGTCCTCGCTCCAGCCGAGCACCTCGACGATCTTCTGCGCCCCGGCGCGGTGACCCCTGGCCGAGGAGACCCCCGAGCTGCGTGCCCACCGGCGGTTGCCGTCGAGGATCACCCCGACGTGCCGTGGCGTGCGGTCGGCAGGCAGCGACGCAGCCAGACGGCGTTCGTACAACCCGTACAGCAGATGCGG
>WRCL01000187.1 GCA_009783975.1 Micrococcales bacterium | reverse complement strand
GGCAGGTTCGGCGAGAACCGCACCGTGGCACGGTCTGAGTCGACGAACCCAGGGGCCGCCAGCCCCACCGCGTCGACCTTGTAGTCCCCGAGCAGGGTCTCGCACGCGGCGACGATCCCGTCGTCGACTGTCGTCGGGTCGGTGCGGTCGGTGCGCAACGTCGTCTTGGCGACGATCTTGCCGTCCGCTGTCACAACCCCGGCGGCGGTCTTCGTCCCGCCGATGTCGACTCCGATGGCGTACACGACCGGTCCCTCCGTAGGCTTACGACGGTATCCCTTCACGGCTCGCCCAGCCCGGCATGTGAGGTCCGCCCGGGTGACGTGTGGGTGGTGAGGTCTACCGTCACGGTGTGCCACACCCACCGTTCGTCCAGCCGACGCTGGAGACAGGCACGCCCCTGCACGAGGTGACGTTCGTCGTGGTGGACCTGGAGACGACCGGCACAGGACCTGGGTCCCAGATCACCGAGGTCGGAGCGGTCAAGGTCCGCGGCGGTGCCGTGCTCGGCGAGCTGGCGACCCTCGTCGACCCAGGCGGACCGATCCCGGCGACGATCCAGGTGCTCACAGGGATCACCACGTCGATGGTCGTCGGTGCACCACGTATCGAGCAGGTCCTGCCCAGCTTCGTCGAGTTCGTCCGTGGGGCGGTCCTCGTCGCGCACAACGCCCCGTTCGACATGGGCTTCCTCAAAGCGGCGATGGCCGACGCCGGCTACCCCTGGCCGGGAAACCAGGTCGTCGACACTGTGGCTCTTGCCCGCCGGGTCGTCACCCGCGACGAGGTGCCCAACCACCGCCTGGCGACCTTGGCCAGGTACTTCGGTGCGCGCACCGCACCGACGCACCGCGCCTTGGACGACGCCCGGGCGACCGTCGACGTCCTGCACGCCCTGCTCGAACGCCTCGCCGGGCTCGGTGTCCACGACGCTGAAGACCTCGCGACCGCAGCGGACCCGGTCCCAGCCAGCATCCGGCGGCGACGTCACCTCGCCGACGCGCTGCCCGACGCCCCGGGGGTGTACCTGTTCCGTGGGCCAGGTGACGAGGTGCTCTACGTCGGGGTCGCGACCCGGTCGTTACGGGCCCGGGTCCGCACGTACTTCACTGCCGCCGAACGCCGCACCCGCATGACCGAGATGGTGAGGCTGGCGACCCGCGTCGACCCTGTCGTGTGCCAGACCGCGTTGGAGGCCCAGGTCCGCGAGCTCCGGCTCATCGCTGAGCACACCCCCCGGTACAACCGCCGGTCCCGCTCGCCGCAGCGCATGCCGTGGGTGCGCCTGACCGACGAGCCGTACCCACGGCTGTCGGTCGTCCGCGAGGTCACCACCGCGACCCATATCGGCCCGTTCGCCTCGGCCCAGACCGCCCACCTCGCCGTCGACGCCCTGCACGAGACGTTCGCCCTGCGTCGGTGCACCACGCGCCTGGCTCGAGCACCCGCCGGACCGTGCGCCCTGGCCGAGCTCGACCGCTGTGGTGCGCCGTGCGTCACACCCGGCGACTACGCGACGACTGTCGCCGCCGTCCGCTCGGCGATGACAGGTGACCCCACCGCTGTGGTCGACGCGCACAACGACCGCCTCGACGCCCTGGTGGCCGCCGAACGTTTCGAAGACGCCGCGACAGTGCGTGACCGGCTCGGCGCGTTCCTGCGTGGGGCCGCCCGCGCCCAGCAGTTCGACCCGCTCGCCCGGATCGGCGAGCTCGTCGCCGCGCAGCCCACCAACGGCTGGGAGATGGTCCTCATCCGCCACGGCCGCCTGGCAGGCACTCTCGTCGTCCCCCCGCGCCACGACCCGCGCCCGGCTGTTGACGTCCTGCGCGCCACCGCTGAGCACGTCAACCCGCCGCTGCCCCCATCGACCGCCGCGCACCCCGAAGAGACCGACCTGCTGCTCGCCTGGCTCGCCCGCCCAGGTGTACGTCTGGTCGCCGTCGACGGCACGTGGGCCTCGCCTGTGCGCAGCGCCGCCCAGGTCCCCTGGCGGTCGCAGCACACGGCATGATGTGAGCCATGATCACCGCCATCGTCCACATCCACGCCGACCCCGCCCGGATCCCCGAGGTCGCCCAGCAGGTCGCCGAGCTGCCCGCCGTGTCCGAGGTCTTCTCGGTCACCGGCGAGGTCGACCTCATCGCCATGGTCCGCGTCCACGAGCACGACGAGCTCGCCGACGTCATCGCTGACTCACTCAGCAAAGTCGACGGCGTCATGCACACCCAGACCTACATCGCCTTCCGCACCTACTCAAGCCACGACATCGACGCCGCCTTCGCCCTCGGCGTGGACTAGGCGATCGCCTGGGCCTTGGCGAACCGGTCGGCCGCATCAGACCAGCTGACGATGTTCCACCAGGCCTTGACGTAGTCGGGTTTGACGTTGACGTAGTCGAGGTAGAACGAGTGCTCCCACATGTCCAAGATGACGATGGGGACAGCACCGAACGGGATGTTGGTCTGGTGGTCGTACTGCTGCAGCACGACCAGGCGCGCCCCGACGACGTCCCAGGCGAGCACCGACCAGCCCGAACCCTGGATGCCCAGCGCGTTGGCGGTGAACTGACCGGCGAAGGCGTCGAACGAGCCGAAGTGCTCGTCGACCGCCGCCGCAAGCTCGCCCTCGGGCCGGCCCCCGCCGTCCGGGGACAGGTTCTGCCAGAACATCGTGTGGTTGATGTGCCCACCGAGGTTGAACGCGAGGTTCTTCTCCAGCATGTTCACGGCGCCGAAGTCGTCGGCGGCCCGGGCCGCAGCGAGCTTCTCCAGGGCGGTGTTCGCCCCAGCCACATACGTCGCATGGTGCTTGTCGTGGTGCAACGCCATGATCCGGCCTGAGATGTGCGGCTCCAGGGCGGCGTAGTCGTAGGGCAGGTCGGGCAGCGTGTAGTCGGCCATGGTTCCCTCTCGGTGTGTGGTGCCACTACCGTACGCGCAGCCGGCGGCTCCCGCAGTCGGGACTTTGGGCCTACAATCTGGCACACATGCCTCAGGCCATCACTGTGGAGGGCCGAGGTGTGCCACGATGGCCTGTGACGCTCCTCTTCGAAGCCGACGAAGGATCACCGATGACCGACACTGCTGGGCCCCGGATCGTTCTGTACTCCGACGACGTGGACATGCGTGAGGAGGTCCTGCTGGCCGTCGGGCCCCGTCTGGACGCTGACTCCCCCGACACCCGCTGGGTGCAGGTCGCCACAGCTGACGCCGTGGTCGCCGAAGCCCGCCGCGGCGACGTCGACCTGTTCATCCTTGACGCCGAGGCCGACAAGGTCGGCGGGATGGGCCTGGCCCGCCAGCTCAAGGACGAGATCGACGCGTGCCCGCCGGTGATGGTCGTCATCGCCCGGGCCACCGACGCCTGGCTCGCCTCCTGGTCGAACGCTGAGCACGTCGTGGTGCGTCCGATGGACCCGATGGTCGTCCACGACGCCGTCGTGCGTCTGCTCGACGCCCCCGCCCCCGCGTGAGCCCGACCTGGCCGCAGCTGTTCACCGCGCTGGTCGCCCGGCGCGACCTGACCGCCGACCAGACCGGTTGGGCGATGGAGCAGATCATGACCGGGGTGGCCCCAACCCCAAAGGTCACCGCGTTCTTGATGGGCCTGCGCTCCAAGGGCGAGACCGTCGCTGAGCTGACCGGGCTGGCTGACCAGATGCTCGCCCACGCCCGGCGTTTCACGGTGCCAGGCCGCTCGGTCGACATCGTGGGAACCGGCGGCGACCTCGCCCGCACGGTCAACGTCTCGACCATGGCGGCCTTGGTCGTCGCCGGGGCTGGGCTCACCGTCGTCAAGCACGGGAACCGGGCCATGTCCTCAGCCTCAGGGTCCGCCGACGTCCTCGAAGCGCTCGGCCTGGACCTCGCCCAGCCAGTCGAACGTGTCGCCGAGCTCGCGACCGAAGTCGGGATCACGTTCTGCTTTGCGCAGGTGTTCCACCCGTCGATGCGCCACGCCGGCCAGGCCCGCAAGGAATTGGGCATCGGTACGACGTTCAACTTCCTCGGCCCGCTCACCAACCCCGCCCAACCCGAGTCGGTCGCCATCGGCGTCGCCGACGCGCGTATGGCCCCCTTGGTCGCCGGGGTGCTGGCGACCCGCGGCACCAACGCCCTGGTCTTCCGCGGCGAGGACGGCCTCGACGAGCTCGCCCCCACCGGCCCGTCACGGATCTGGCAGGTCCGCGACGGCCAGGTCGACGAACAGGTCGTGGACACCGCCGCCGATCTGGGCCTGGCCCCGATCACGGTCGCTGACCTGCGCGGCGGTGACGCAGCCGCCAACGCCGAGGTCGTCGTGGAGGTGCTCGCCGGCCGTGGAGGAGCAGTCCGCGAGACCGTCCTGCTCAACGCCGCCGCGGGACTGGTCGCTGACGCCACCCTGCCAGGCACGGGCACCGGGACGCTGACCGAGAGGTTGGCGGCAGGCGTCGACCTGGCCGCGACCTCCGTCGACTCCGGCGCCGCTGCCGACGTCCTGGCACGCTGGCGGGCCGCGGGTTCCTGATCTGCGCCGCTGGTCGTCACACACGTGCCACAATCGACGCAGGCAACACGACGAGAGCAGGCAGATGGGCAGGAAGGACGCCACCGCCGAGTCCCGGCTCGGGAGCCGGACCTGGCGGCTGTGGCACAGCAAGTGGATGGTCCCGGTGGTCTTCGGCTGGGGCCTGTTCTCCTTCGTCGGGTTCGTGTACACCGGGACACGGGTCCGGAACCTGAAGTTCGGGACTGCCGCGGCCGTCGGGTGCGCAGGGTCGGCGGCGGCGTGGATCGCCCCCTTCCAGCTCGGGCTCCTCGGTGTGCCCGTCGTCTTGGGGGTCTGGGCTGGGCTCGTCACCTACGCCGGTTTCCTCAACCGCGACTACCTGCGGTGGCGTGCCGGCCAGACACACCAGACCGTCTGGTACAACCAGCCCGTCGAGCAGGTCAGC
>WRCL01000186.1 GCA_009783975.1 Micrococcales bacterium | reverse complement strand
CTGGTCCGGGTGTGCGAGCACACCGTCAGCTCGATGACCCCTGCGCTGCACGTACCCGTCGTGCGCAGCGTGTGGCGCGAAGGCCGGCGGATCGTATGAACACTGCGGTGACAGCCACGGGCACGCTCGTGCGGCCCAAAGTGGGCCCAGGGGTGTTCGTCGCGGTCGTCGGGGCCAGCGGTGTGGGCAAGGACTCGCTCATCGCCTACGCGAGCCGGCGCCTGGGACCGCAGGTGAACGTCCCGCAGCGTGTGGTCACCCGCCCACCTGGCCCTGGTGAGGACCACCTGCCGGTCGACGAGCGCGAGTTCGCCGACGCTCTCGCTGACGGCAGGTATGCCTGCTCGTGGGACGCCCACGGGCTGCGCTACGGGCTACCGGCACATGTCGACGACGTCGTGCGGGCAGGTGGCACCGTCGTGGCGAACGTGTCACGCACAGCGCTGGCCGAGCTGAGCCAGCGGTACGCCGACCTGCGCGTCGTCCTCGTCACAGCGCCCGACGCGGTCCGCGCCCAGCGTCTGGCCGGCCGGGGCCGTGAGACCGGCGACGAGGTCACCTCCCGGCTTCGGCGACACGACCCGGCCCCTGGGCACCACACGGACCTCACAGTCGTCAACGACGGCCCCCTGGCCGACGCAGGCGACGTGCTGACGGCGTTCTTGCACGAGGCCGCTCGAGGCCGACCTGAGTAGAAAGGTGGGCCGGACGAGCAATGACCTTCGGCGCCAAGCGCCGGAGGGATTTTTGGTTGCCAAAAAATGGAGTTCGAGATGATCGCTGCTCTCAGTTGGCCAGACGCGAGGCTGTTCGGCCCAGATATGTTCACCTCAACGTCACCTGGGTGTGGTTGGAGTTTCACCTCCACTGCCTAGTTTTGGCCCTGACACACCACACGAGCGTGTGCGGAACCGGAAGGCTCATGATGCATCTCCCCCACACCACGCGGGCAGTCGCCGCCGCCACGGCTGCGCTGTTCGCCCTGGTCCTTGCCGGCTGCTCGGACAGCACCGACGGGGCCGACAGCACCTTCGGCCCTGGCACCTGGGCGAAGGCCGAAGGCACGATCGTCTTCGGTGCCGTGCCCGACAAGGCTGGTTCGGACACGAACAACCGGCCTCTTGAGGACTTCATCGCCAAGCAGACCGGCTTCAAGGTCGAGTACTACCCGACCGCCGACTACACCGCGCTCATCGCTGCGGCAGTCGCGGGCAAGGTCGACGTCATCTACTCCGGCGCCCTGCAGTACGTCATGGCCGTGAACAAAGGCGCAAAGCTGGAGCCGGTCGCCGCGATCTTGTCCTCGGCAGACGTGACAGACCCCGGCTACTACTCCGAGGCGGTCGTCGCGGCCGGTTCGCCGATCACCTCGCTCGCCGAGGCCAAGGGCAAGACGGTCTGCTTCGTCGACCCGAACTCGACCTCCGGCTTCCTGTTCGGTTTGTTCCAGCTGCAGCAGGCTGGGCTCGAGGTTGACGCGTCTGGCACCGACGCCAACGGCAACCCGACGTTCGCGGACTTCACACCCGTCTTCGCCGGCGCCCACGACAAGTCGGTCCAGTCCGTGGCCACCGGCCAGTGCGACATCGGTTTCGCTGAGGACAACGAGACCAAACCTGCGGTCAGCGCTGGCACCGTCTCGGTGGTCTCCAAGGAATACGTCCCCGGCGGTCCACTGTCGATCTCCACGACGCTCCCGGCCGAGGTCAGGGCCCAGCTGACGCAGGTGCTCCAAAGCGCCACGGTCGAGGCGATCACCGCCTCAGGCGTGACGATCACCGACGGGTTCACCGCGACCTATTTCGGTGCCGAAGCCAGGGACGAGTCGTATTACCAGACGATCATCGACCTGTGCAAGTCGATCCCCGCCGCGAAGTGCGCGCCGTGACCTAGGGAAAGCGCAGACGAACCATGAACAGCACGACGCCCTCCCCTGTGGTCTCGGTCACGAATGTCACCAAGTGCTTCGGCCAGGTCCGAGCGCTCCACGACGTCACCATGACCGTGGACCCCGGGGAGGTCGTCGTGCTGCTCGGCCTGTCCGGGTCAGGCAAGTCGACCCTGCTGCGGCACCTCAACGGCCTTGAACAGCCGACCAGCGGCGCCGTCGAGGTCCTCGGCCAGCCGGTGCCACAGCTACGTGCGCCCGCGCTGCGCGCCCTGCGCTGCCGTGTCGCGATGATCTTCCAGCAGTTCGAGCTGGTGCCGTCGCTGACGGTCCTGGAGAACGTGCTCACCGGTGCGCTCGGACGGTTGCGCGGCCCGCGGCTCGGGCTGTGGGCGTACCCCAGAGCGCTGCGCCTGGACGCGTTGACACGCCTGGACCGCGTCGGGCTGCTCGACAAGGCCTACCAGCGCGCTGACGAGCTGTCCGGCGGTCAGCAGCAACGCGTCGCGATCGCCCGGGCACTCATGCAGGACCCACAGCTGTTGCTGGCCGACGAACCCGTCGCGAGCCTGGACCCCGAGTCGTCGGCGCAGGTCATGCGGCTCGTGCGCGAGATCGCGGCGGCTGACGGCCTCACCGTCGTGTGCAGCTTGCACCAGGTCGACATCGCGCTGGGCTGGGCCGACCGGATCGTCGGGCTGCGCGGCGGCGAGGTCGTGCTCGACACCAGCACCGACCACCTGAGCAAAGCACAGGTGATGCAGGTCTACCGCGACCTGGAACCTGATGACTCCGACGCCCGCCTCGCCGCTTTGGACCTCGAGCTCACCAGTGCGCTCGTCGGGACCGGTTCGGGGAACGCCACATGACGGTCGTGGCGCAGGCACCGCCCGAGGCTGACGATATCGCCGCGCGGGCTCCACACCGGAGGTTTCCGGTCGACAAGCTCGCCGGGTCTGGTCTGATCGTCGCGATGCTCGCCTTCTCGGTCCACTCGCTGTGGCAGCTGGACTTCTCGTGGTCGTCCATGCGCTCGAGCGTCAACACCGCTGTGACGACGTTCGCCAAGATGGACCCGATCAGCCTGCCCAGCGCTGGCGACCTGATGTACCTCATCGGCCTGACCGTCGGGATCGTCGTCCTCGGCACGCTCATGGCCGCCCTCATCTCGGTCCCGGTGGCATGGGCTTGTGCCGCGAACACCTCACCGTCGCCGGTGCTGCGCTGGGCTGGACGCGCGGTCGGCGTCGTCACCCGGGCTGTGCCCGACGTCGTCCTGGCGATGGCTTTCGCGATGGCGTTCGCCCTGGGCAGCCCCCTGCCGGGCATCCTCGCGATGGGGATCCACTCGATCGGCATGATCTCCAAGCTGTTCGCCGACGCGATCGAGCAGTCCGACGACGGTCCGCGCCTGGCTGTGCGTGCCGCTGGCGGCTCACGCGCCCAAGAGTTCTGGGCGGCGACGTTCCCGCAGGTGCTGCCGTCGTGGATCGCGACGGTACTGCACCGTTTCGACATCAACCTGCGCGGTTCGGCGATCTTGGGGTACGCGGGCGTCGGCGGGCTTGGCTACGCGATGCGCGTGGCGTTCCAGCAGTTCCCCGAAGGCTACGGCCGGGGCCTGGGGATCGCGATCGTCATCTTCGTGCTGTGCGTCGTGCTGGAGATCGTCTCGTCGACCATCCGCCGTCACCTGCTCGGCGCCGACCCGGCCGGCCGGGGCCTGGGAGGCACGATCGCACGTGCCGCGACCGGCGACCGGCCCACGACGCCCCGGCGCGGCCGGGTGGTCACCGCGCTTGCCAATGCCGGTAGCCGTCTTGGGACCAGCAGGCTCTTTTCCCTCCCGCTCAGGCCGGTACGTGCGCTGCGGGCACGGCGCCAGGGCGAGGTGTGCACGGCCGGGCGCAACGTCACAGTCGAGTCGATGCTCACACGTCCGTGGACGCGCGCGCGTGTGCGCAACCTCACCTGGACGTGGGGTGCCGTCGCGCTCGTCGTCGCCAGCTGGAGATGGGCCGACGTCAGCTTCTCGCAGATCTCCTGGGCATACGTCCTGCCGACGGTGCAAAGCTTCTGGCCACCGGACTTTGGCAGCCACACCTTCGCCGAGTTCGCCCAGGCGATGCTCATCACGGTCCAGGTCGCCTTCGCCGCGGCGTTGCTGTCGCTGGTTCTGTCGGTGGTCTTCGGTGCGTTGGCCGCGCGGAACGTCGCCCCGAACCCGCGTGTGCGCAGCTTCTTCCGCGTCGTGCTCGTCATCTTCCGCGGTGTGCCCGAGCTGGTGCTGGCGATCTTCCTCATCATGATCACCGGCCTGGGCAACCAGGCTGGCGTCATCGCCTTGGCCTTCGGCGGGATCGGCCTGCTCGGCAAGCTCGTCGCCGACTCCTTCGAGGAGGTCCCACGCGGCGTCGAGCGGGCCGTGACCGCCACCGGCGCGACCCGCACCCAACGTTTCGCCGCCGCGACCTGGCCGGTGGGGACCCCAGCGCTCATCTCCAGCTCGCTGTACCTCGTCGACACGAACATCCGCGCAGCCACGATCCTCGGCATCGTCGGCGGTGGCGGCGTCGGGTTCTACATCACCCAAGCCTCAACAGTCATGAGCCTGCACGGCCAGGTGACGACCCTGGTCATGATGATCTTCGTCACCGTCCTGCTCGTCGAAGCCATCTCCGCCTGGCTCCGCCGGGTCTTCCGCTGACACCGGACCACGACCGAGTGCCGCGGCGCACCTGCCAACAGCGCGGGTGAAGCCTGGACCCACCGGTTTTGCCCCAGCTGCCCGTCACCTGGTGGCCACGTTGTCGCTGATCCGCCATGCCATCGGACCCACCAGGTGACGCTCGCTTGGGCGAAAAACCGGTGGATCCAGGCTGCGGCCTTCTCACCAGGCTCGTCTCACCAGCCTCGTCTCAGCAGCCCGGGCGCACGACCGTGGACACCAACCCGAGCTGGGCTGGCTGCGCGAACCAGGGGACCTGCTCGTCACCGACCGTCAAGCCGCGGTCAGAAAGGTGGTGGGATGTCGTCGCAGTCAGAAGGGTGGTGGG
>WRCL01000185.1 GCA_009783975.1 Micrococcales bacterium | reverse complement strand
GATCTCGGTGCGCTACCCGCTGGTCGAGCTTGGCACAGCCGTGGCCTTCGTCGCCGTCGCGTGGCGGTTCGGCCTGACCTGGCCGCTGGTGGCCTACCTGTACCTCGCGGCGGTGGGGATCGCGCTGGCGCTGATCGACCTTGACCACCAGCGCCTGCCCGACGCGTTGGTGCTCCCGTCATACCCGGTCCTCATCGCTGCTCTGGTGCTCGCCAGCGCGAACCTCGGTGGCACCGCGGACTGGGGGGCGCTGGGCCGCGCTGGGATCGGCGGGGCCGGGTTGTTCGTCTTCTACTACGTGCTGTGGTTCCTCAAGGGGATGGGGTACGGCGACGTCAAGCTCGCCGGGGTGCTCGGGTTTGCCACAGCGTGGCTGGGCTGGGGGCCGTTCGCCGTCGGTGCGTTCGCGGCGTTCGTCGTCGGCGGGCTGGTCTCGCTCGTCCTGGTCGTCGCGCGCCGCGCAGGGCGCAAGACGAAAGTGCCGTTCGGCCCGTCGATGATCCTCGGCGCTGGTATCGGTGTCGCCTGCGGCGAGCAGGTGTGGTCGGCCTACATCGGTTCGATGTCCCTGTGAGGGATCCCTCAAGGTGCGCCACACCGTCCCGATAGGTCCGGACATGGTGCACGTCGAGGGGAGCGCGGTGTGAGCGCGTCGAAGATCGTCGGACTGGACATCGGCACACGACACCTGCGGGCGGTCGAGGTCGCCCAGGGCCGTGGTAACGCCCCGGGGACGGTGACCCGTGTGGCAGAGGTCGAGCTCCCACCAGGAGCCGTCCGCGACGGTGAGGTCACCGAACCGCACACAGTGGCCACGACGTTGCGCCAGCTGTGGAGCCGGGCGAAGTTCTCAGGGACCGACGTCGTGCTCGGCGTGGGCAACCAGCGCGTCATCGTGCGCGACCTGGAGATGCCTTCGATGTCCCAGCCGCAGATCAAAGCTGCCCTGCCGTTCCAGGTCGGTGAGATGCTGCCCGTGGCTGTCGACGACGCGCTGCTGGACTACATGCCGCTGGCCGGGCACGACAGCCCGACCGGCCCGGTCGTCGAAGGTCTGCTCGTCGCTGCGACGAAAGACACCGTCCAGGCCAACGTCCGTGCCGTCCAGCTCGCCAAGCTCACCCCGGTGGCTGTGGACCTCGCGGCGTTCGCCCAGTGCCGCGCCTTGCTGCGTGGTGACATGCTCGGACGGGTCGTCGGGCTCGTCGACGTCGGTGCCCGGGTGACGACCGTCGTCATCGCGGCGTTCGGCGTCCCACGGGTGGTGCGGCTGCTCGCCGCGGGTGGGCAGGACGTCACCGACACCCTCGCCGACACCTTGTCGATCAGTCCCGCCGAGGCCGAGGGGCTCAAACGCCACGTCGGGTTCGGCCAGGGGTCGACACCTGAGACCGCTCAGGCGGCCGACGTCATCGGGTCGGTCACACGCAACGTCGTGGAGTCGATCCGCAACACGTTCGTCTACTACGCGTCGAGCAACCCTGGCCACGGGGTCGCCGGGATCGTCATGACTGGCGGCGGGGTCTCCTTGCCCGGGTTCGGCCAGTACCTGTCGAACTCGGCACGGTTGCCGGTGACCATCGGCCAGCCGTTCGACGGGCTCGAAGCGTCCCCACGCGCAGGGATCGACTCGTCCCGGCTCGCACGTCAGCACGAGTTCACCATCGCGACCGGTCTGGCCCTCAGGAGCGCGGCATGAGCCCCATCGCACAGCTTGCCAACAAGACCAAAGGGAAAAAGGCAGCACCGTTGGTGCTCCCGGCCGTCCCGGTGCCGCAGGTCAACCTGCTGCCACCAGAGGTCGGCGCGGCCCGCAAGGCCGACAGCGCCAAACGGTGGGCCATCATCGCCGTCGTCGGTGCTGTTGCCCTCTCAGCTGCCGGCTGGTTCGCCGCGCACCTCAACGAGTCAGCGGCGCGCGACCGGCTCGCTGACGCACGGGCCGAGACCAACCAGCTCACACGTGAGCAGGCCAGGTACGCCGAGGTCCCGATGATCATGCTCCACCAAGACGCCCTGCGGGCCAGCCGCGACGCGGTGTTCGCCACCGACGTGGACTGGCCGGTGTACATCGCCGGTGCGCTGGCCCTGCTGCCCGAAGGCACACACCTGGAACGGATCGACGGGTCCGTCGCCACATCGATGAGCGGTGAGGTGCCCGCGGTCGACGGGCTGAGCCCACCGGGGATCGGCCAGGTGAAGATCACCGGACGTACCACGACCGTCCCCGACGCTGGCGCCTTCGTCGCCGCGGTGAACTCGATCCAGGGCCTGAGCGAAGCCCGTATGGAGTCGGTGTCGTTGGTCACCGACCTCGACGGGATGTTCTACCGGGTCGTGCTCACCGCCCAGCTCAACGAGTCTGCGTTGCGCCCGAGTCCCTTCACAGATTGAGGACTGAGATGAACAAGCTGAGCCTGTGGACAGGCGGGACGGTCGTCGCCGTCGTCGCCGTCTTCGCCGCCGCCTACTTCCTGCTCATCGGGCCCACGTTGGACTCCACGGCGCAGACCAACGACGAACGCACCCAGGTCGAGGCGCAGAACCAGGTCTTGCGCGCGCAGAACGCGACGCTCAAGGTGCAGTACGAACATATCGACGAGCTGCGCACAGCACTGGCGGCGTTGCAGGTCCAGGTCCCGGACTCGGCGGGCTGGGACAGCTTTGCCGAGATGGTCGGCGACATCGCCAACGACAACGGCGTCATCGTCACCTCGATCGGTTCCCAGCCAGCGGCCGCGATCGCCGGGGCCGGCGGGGTACCACCTGACGGGACCGCCGTCGCTGCCGGCGGACAGGTGCTTCCGGTGACGATCGCCTTCCAAGGTCCCCGTGACGGCGTCCTGGGAACCCTGGCTGACCTGCAAAAAGCCGACCAACGGCTGCTGCTCGTCCAGACGCTGGAAGTCAAAGGCCTCGTGCCGTCAGGGGCGGTCCAACCGCCTGTGGCCGACGGCGACGTCGGTGTGGTGCTCAACGGGTACGTCCTCGTGCAGCCCCCGGTCGTGCCGGTGCCCAACCAGGTGCCACCGCCTTCGGCGAACGACAACCAGTTCGTCCCGGCGAGCTGAGGCCCCAACCCGTGGCAGTATCTGAGCCATGCTGCGCTGGTTGACTGCGGGAGAGTCGCACGGACCGGCCCTTGTCGGGATCCTCGAAGGGATACCCGCTGGGGTCGGTGTGCGTACCTGCGACATCGACGAGGCGCTCGCCCGGCGCCGCCTGGGGTACGGGCGCGGAGCACGGATGTCGTTCGAACAAGACCAGGTGCGCCTGCTCGGCGGTGTGCGCCACGGGCTCACCCAGGGCGGACCGGTCGCTGTGGAGGTCGCGAACACCGAGTGGCCCAAGTGGGAGCAGGTCATGGCCGCCGACCCTGTCGACGACGGGCTCGGCACCGCACGCAACGCGCCCCTGACCCGGCCCCGGCCAGGTCACGCCGACCTCGCCGGGATGCGCAAGTACGGTTTCGACGACGCGCGGGCTGTGCTCGAACGTGCCAGCGCCCGTGAGACGGCCGCACGCGTCGCCCTCGGCACGGTTGCCGCCCGGCTGCTCGACCAGGCCGCTGGTGTGCGCCTGGTCTCGCACGTCGTGGCCATCGGCGCCGTCGACGTCCCCGACGGGGCGCCGGCGCCTGGCCCGCACGACGTGGCCGCCCTGGACGCCGACCCGGTGCGTTGTTTCGACCCGGTGACGTCCGCGGCGATGGTCGCCGAGATCGACGACGCCCACACCGCCGGGGACACTCTTGGTGGTGTTGTCGAGGTCCTCGCCTTCGCGGTGCCGTCGGGGCTCGGCAGCTATGTCCACGGCGACCGGCGCCTCGACGCTGCCCTGGCTGGGGCGCTCATGAGCATCCAGGGCATCAAAGGTGTCGAGGTCGGCGACGGGTTTGCCACAGCGCGCCGGCGCGGGTCGGTCGCCCACGACGAGATCGAACCTCGTGACGGTGGTCTCGTGCGCCGCACCAACCGGGCCGGGGGGATCGAAGGGGGGATGTCCAACGGGGAGACTGTCCGTGTGCGCGCCGCGATGAAACCGATCTCGACGGTCCCGCACGCCCTGGACACCGTCGACGTCGCCACCGGTGAACCGGCCAAAGCCCAGCACCAGCGCTCAGACGTGTGCGCCGTCGCGCCGGCCGCCGTCGTCGCCGAGGCAGTCGTCGCACTCGTCCTTGCCCAGGCGCTGCTGGACAAGACCGGTGGTGACAGCCTCGCCGAGGTGCGAACCAACCTCGCCGCCCACCTGGCGGGCTTCCCTGCGACGATGCGGTGACAGGTGTGACGACCCCAGTACGCCTCGGGCCCGTCCAGGTCGGGGTTGGTCCGCCGGTGCTCGTCGTGCCGCTGGTCGCCACGAGCATCGACGACCTCGCCGCACAGGCGTCCGCCGCCCGCGACGTGGGCGACGTGCTCGAGTGGCGCATCGACCACATGAGCGACACCAGCACGGACCACGTCCTGGACGCAGGGCACGCCCTGGCCGAGGCTGCGGGCACCACACCGGTGCTTGCCACGTACCGCACCGTCGCAGAAGGCGGCGCGGACCGACGCACTGGCCTGCGCGAGTACACCGTCCGTTACCAGGCGCTGCTCGCGGCGCACCTCGCCGCCGCCATCGACGTCGAGACGGCGCTGGACGTGCCCGACGTCATCGCCGCTGCCCGTGACGCCAGCACCATCATCGTCGGGTCCAGCCATGACAACGCCGGCACCCCACCGGTCGAGCAGATCGTCGCCCGCCTCGCCGCCTCCGCTGAGCACGCCGACATCTGCAAAGCCGCAGTCACCGCCCACACCCCCGACGACGTCCTCGCCCTGCTCACCGCCACCCGCGAGGCGTCACGGCGCCTTGCCCAGCCGGTCATCACCATGGCCATGGGCCCGGTCGGTGTCATCACCCGCCTCGCAGGCGAAACCTTCGGGTCGGCGGCGACCTT